>QQUO01000309.1 GCA_008501575.1 Pseudomonadota bacterium | reverse complement strand
CCATACCAGCAAGTGACTCTGGTTTTGCGGTGATTGTGGCTGATAATCCGGCCAATTTGATGCACCGGAAAATGATAACTGTGAGCGCACACCAGGGGTGAAATCAATGGCACATGGGTAAGCAGATGTTGTGTTTTTATTTCGCCAAATTGCACCTGCCGGGGGTCTTTTTCTACCGATAATTCCAACCATTCATAATGGGCTAACTCATACAAAAAAGGTCGGGTGTTATCGCTGTGGCCGTCTTTTAAAAATTGCAAAAATTCGCCGGCAATTTCAGTGAAATAGGGTGTTGTGTTGTGCTGTTTTTGGTAAAAGCTGCGGATCAGCTTTGACCACTCACCCGGGTGATATAAAGTGGCCAGGACCGGGAATGTCTGTTTAATCAGGCTGCTGATATTATTAAAAAATAAATCTCTGTAAACCTGCATACGTTGTTCGTCAATACCTTCGGGTTTGGGATAACGCCGGGGATTTCTGATGTGGGCGGCGAATGCCTTTTGCAGTTCCTTATGCGATTGATTTGACATGATGGGTTTTCTGCTGTTGCTGTATGTGTTTGATTTGCTGGACTTCATTCAGTAAATCATGCAATTCAGGAAAATCAAAATCACGTTCCAAGAGGGTGGGAAAAACACCATGTTGCTGATAACTGAAGTTCAGTAAATCCCACACAGGATCAATGACATCACTGCCGTGGGTATCTATAATCAGGTCCTCACTTTTTTGTTCATGTCCGGCAATATGGCCATAAACAATGCGATCAGTGGGTAGTTGCTGGATAAAATCCCGCGCGTCATAGCCGTGATTAATGCTGTTGACGTAGACATTATTGACATCTAAATGCAGGAAACAATCCGCTTCATCTAAAATGGTCAATATAAAGGCCAGTTCAGTCATATCACTGCCCGGTTGTCGCAGATAATAGGAGGCGTTTTCCAGGGCCATCCGTTCACCCAAAATATCCTGCACTTGCTTAACCCGCGTGATGACATGTTGGGCGGTTTCCGAATTAAAAGGTATGGGCATTAAATCATAGAGTTGTCCGCCATCGGTGCAGTAGGATAAATGTTCGGTATAAAGGGGGCATTGGTATTGCTGTTTGAATTGTTTGACTGACTGTATGAGGTCGGTATTTAATGGATCAGGTCCACCGATTGATAATGACAGACCATGCAATACCACCGGAAAACGTTCGGCTAAACGGTCAAAGGCTTGTCGGTAGCGACCACCCAGCTTTAACCAATTTTCCGGGGCCACTTCCATAAAGTCAATGGCGGCGAGGTTGTTTGCCGATTCCAATGCCGGAATCAGGGCGCGTCGCAAGCCCAGTCCGGCACCAGAAAGTGTTAACGGTTTCATGTTAATCTTTTATTGACCACATTTACCTTCGGCCTGTTTGTCGCTTTTGGCTTCGCTTTCGCCGCATTTACCTTCGCCACATTTTCCTTCGGCCTGTTTGTCGCCTTTGGCTTCGCTTTCGCCGCATTTACCTTCACCACATTTGCCTTCGCCACATTTTCCTTCGGCCTGTTTGTCGCCTTTGGCGTCGCTTTCGCCACATTTACCTTCACCGCACTTGCCTTCGCCACATTTTCCTTCGGCATGTTTGTGGTCTTTAGCGTGGCTTTCACCGCATTTACCTTCGCCACATTTACCTTCAGCCTGTTTGTCGCCTTTGGCTTCGCTTTCGCCGCATTTACCTTCACCGCATTTACCTTCAGCCTTTTTGTCGCCTTTGGTTTCGCTTTCACCACATTTGCCTTCACCAATGGCCATTTTGCCCATCATGGTGGTGTTTTTATTGTTATAGCCATCGGCCAGGTCTTGTTGGTTAAAAGGGTTGTCATCGGCGCTAACTGTACCGACCCCGAACATCCCAACAGCACCGGCTATGGCAATATTGACTGCATTTAATTTGTTGTTTTTCATGACGTTTACTCCGCTTGGTTTAAAAGAATTTTTTTTTGGACTTTACGTTAAGCCTGTTTTAAATTCTATCACAAATAAACCCATACAATTTTATGGGCAATGTTGAACTAGTCTAAAAACATTAAGTCCTAAACCAACAATTCGGGGTTTTTTATGGAAAAGTTACTTTTTTTAACTGGGCGGATATTTGTAGCGATGTGTTGTGTTTGCAGGCACAAAAAAACCCAATCAAAACTGATTGGGTTTTTTTTGATCAAAACAAACCGTTTTACTGACTTTTTTGTAAGTCCTTAATCATGGCCGCCAAAAAGCGAGCGGCTTCACCACCGGTGACCGCGCGATGATCAAAGGTGAGTGATAAAGGAATGGTGCGATGGGCTTCCATACCACCCATGACCGGAACCACTTCATGGCGTAATTTACCGGCCGCCACAATGGCAACACAAGGTGGCGTGATAATTGGGGTGGCATATCGGCCGGCATAAACACCAAAGTTAGACAGCATTAAGGTGTAATTTTTCATTGATTCAGGTGGTATGCTGCGACTTTTCACCTGGTCTTTAATGACATTCATTTCTTCTCGGACTTGTTGCGGCGTGAGCGTTCCACAGTTACGCATGGTGGGCACAAAAAGCCCGTCTTCGGTGTCAACCGCAATACCGATATCCACATGTGAAATAATTCTTCTGGCTAATTTATCGCCATCAAACCAGGCATTTAAAGCCGGTTCAGCCTGTGCGGCAACCACCAAAGAACGGATTAGCCGCCCCGTGATATCTTGTCCTGCTTGCCAAGCGTGAATGTCGGCATCATCCATAATGGTGGTCGGTACGATGGCCGCGTGGGCACTTTGCATAACTCTGGCCATGGTTCGACGTGAACCTTTAACTTGTTGCCAGTTATCGTCTGCTTGAATTTTAGCCGGGCTTGGTTTAGCCGCTGCTGGTGCTTTTGCTGTTGTGGTTTGAGGTTGTTGTGTGGCTGTGGGCCGGGCTGTCACTTTGGCCTGGCCGGATTGGGCCGCCTGTTTAACATCACTCGGGCGAATCACACCACCTGTTCCAGTGGCTTCAACCAGGCTTAAATCAACATTTAACCTTTTAGCCAAAGCACGCACCGCCGGGGCCGCTTTTTTGCCACCAAAATCCGTCATGCTGTCTAAAACTGTATCAGAGGTTTCCATTTGCCCCACCACAGTACCTTGTTTACTTTCTGATGCAGGCTTGTCGCTGGCTTGATTGCCTTCCTCATCCAATTCCATTAACACCTGTTCGGCTTCTTCCCGTAGTTTGGCCGGTGAATCTTCGGCAGATTGTGGTGTTTTGCCGGAATCAGCACCGTCACCGGTATCAAATTCAATCAGGGGAGCACCGGTATCAATGACATCACCGGGTTCGCCGTATAATTTTGTGACGATGCCGTCCATCGGTACCGGCACGTCAACCACGGCTTTGGCGGTTTCCATGGATACCATGGGTTGGTCTTCGGTGACTTTATCGCCCACTTTAACATGCCATTCAACAATTTCTGCATCCGGCAAACCTTCTCCTAAATCGGGTAATTTAAAAATGCTCATGATACCTCCAATACTTGGTTAACTGCCTGCAAAATACGATCAGTGGATGGCATATATTTTTTCTCCATTTTAAATAATGGCATAATGACGTCATAGCCGGTGACACGTTTTACCGGTGCATTTAAGTCATAAAGACCCTGATCGGCTAAGTTAGCCGCAATTTCCGACGATAAACTGCAATGACGGGCCGCTTCTTGAATAATCACACAGCGACCGGTTTTGGCCACTGATTCAGCGATGGTGTCCATATCAAGCGGACTGATTGTGGCGACATCGATAACTTCAGCAGAAACACCTTGCTCGGCCAATTTATCGGCCGCTTCCAGGGTTTCTTTCATCATGGCACCCCAGGTCACCAGAGTCACATCCTCACCTTCACGGATAACATAACACATGTCCAATGGATACTCTTCGCCATCATTTTCGACTTCCTCCTTGCTCCAATGGTATATGCGTTTAGGTTCTAAGAAAATGACCGGATCCGGACTGCGAATGGCCGCCAATAACAAACCGTAGGCGCGGCTGGGAGAAGAGGGGATGACCACCCGTAAACCCGGGATGTGCGCGAACAAAGCCTCGGTACTTTCCGAATGATGTTCGGGGGCATGGATGCCGCCTCCGTACGGGGCGCGAATCACCAATGGGCAGGTTAACCGGCCACGGGTTCGGTTACGCATGCGGGCTGCATGACAGACAATGTGCTCAACCATGGGGTAAATAAATCCCATGAATTGGGCTTCAGCAATTGGTTTCATGCCCTGAGCGGACATACCTACCGCCATACCGGCAATCATGGCTTCAGCCAGTGGCGTGTCGATCACTCGATCTTCGCCGTATTTTTGTGCCAGACCCTTGGTGGCCCTAAAAACACCACCATTAATTCCCACATCTTCACCCATGATAACAACATCTTTATCACGGCCCAATTCATGGTCCATGGCCATGGTTACGGCTTCTACCAAAGTCACTTTAGCCATTTGATTTCTCCTCTAAATCCAGGGCATATTGTTTTTGTGCCGCCAGGGTATGGGGCATGTCGGCAAACATATAGTCGAACATGGCTGCCACACCCGGATTACCGGTGCTGATGTATTCATCCACCGCCTCGTCAACATCTTTTTTACAGGTTTCCAACAATTGGTTTTCTAATTGCTCATTCCATTGTTTATTGCTCAATAAATATTGACGCATGCGCTTAATCGGCTCAAATTGACGGGCATTTTCAACTTCATCATCAGGGCGATAACGACTGGCATCATCGGCTGTGGTGTGGTCACTTAATCGATAGGTAATGGCTTCAATTACAGTCGCACCTTTACCCTCGTAAGCCCGTTTTAAGGCGGCCCGTACCGCGGTATAAACGGCAATGTAATCGTTACCATCCACTTGGATTGAAGGTAATCCGCCGGCCAGACCTTTTTGGGCCAAAGTTCGTCCTGCGGACTGTTTTGTACGGGGAACTGAAATGGCCCATTGATTATTCACAATCATTAACACCATCGGTAAGGTGAAGGCACTGGCGGCGTTTATGGCCTCTAAAAAGTCGCCTTTAGAACTACCACCATC
>QQUO01000178.1 GCA_008501575.1 Pseudomonadota bacterium | reverse complement strand
GGCTGATGTGGTGGCTGTGGCACAAGTGGTTAATGTGGATTATCAAAAATCCCGGGACTTAAACGCCCAGGGCCAGGCCTTTCTAACTGTTCGGGTGCCCTATAAAGGTGTCAACAGAAATGATTTACTTATTGTTAATGCCAAGGGTTTTGCAGAGCACCAATGTTATTACCCTGATCGCCAAGGTGAAGGACAGCGCTATTTGGTGTTTTTAAAGCAAAGCCCAAAAAATGAAAACGAATACCATGGCTTTAAACCTTTTTGTCAGCTACAAGTCTTACTCGATAATAATGGACATTACCACCTGCGCTATCCCACCGACACTGATCTGCCATTTAATCAAGAGCTGGTGCAGGATGTAACTTACCAAGACCCGCACGCACGGGTTAATGCCACTGAGTGGACATCAATTAAGCGTGATGAATATTCCGATCAATTCCGCACAGAAATGATTACGGAAGAAGATTTATTTCAAAAATATTACTTCCTTAAATACACCCAAGGTATCCCCATGAGTGAAATCAGGACTTTATTGCAGGTCACAAGACAGCCTCAGATGCACTCAGATCAAATGTAATCAACAACCAATATACCGATTAATTTACGAAACATCGGCTTATTGACCTGCTTTTATGTGTTTTTAAGTCACTTTTAACATTCTTTTTCACAGCCATTTGTTATTGTTAACGGCTCTTTCAATAATGACATATGCATTGGAGTTTATATGACAAGAATAATAATAACCGCACTATTGGTTTTTTTAATCACGGCCTGTACCACCACTGATCCTTATACCGGAGAAGAAAAAGTTCGTAAAAGCGTGAAATACGGCGCTGCCGGAGCCGTGGTTTGCGGCTTAATTGGTGCCACCCGAAATTCCAAATCAGCCCGCAACGCCGCGGCCGGATGTGCTGCCATTGGTGCCGGTGTCGGTGCCTATATGGATCACCAGGAAAAAGAATTGCGCGAAGAATTACAAGGTACCGGTGTTCAGGTGGTTAGAAACGGTGATCAAATTCAACTCATTATGCCCAGCAACATCACATTCAATACTGATGAATACCTGATTAAAAATGAGTTTTATGCCACCTTAGATTCTGTGGGCAAGGTGCTTTATAAATATAAAGACACCCACCTGGAGGTGATTGGTCACACCGATTCAACCGGAAACGACAACTACAACATGACCTTGTCACAGCGCCGGGCCAACAGTGTTGCCGCCTATCTGGAAAACCGTGGAATACCCGGTGTTCGGTTAACCACAATCGGTATGGGCAGAAGCCAACCCATTGCAAGCAACAGCACCGCCGATGGTCGTGCCCAAAACCGACGCGTTGAATTATATATCACAGCAGCCCCTGGCTCTTAAGTAAATACCCGGCAATCTTGATGTAAGTCATCACATTGATGTGAAAACCTTAAATTCAAAGACCTTTCGGTTATAATGGCCCTCTTTGATTTACGGAAACATTTTGCCAATGACAGGTGATAAACTTCATCAAGTGGTGGTTTACGGATTAGGTGCCATGGGGCGTCCCATGGCACGCAATTTACATCAACATGGCTTATTAATTGGGGTTAAAAACCGCACCCAGGGTAAAACTCAGGCCATACAAAAGGAATTGGGCTTAACCGCTTTTGCCGATGATGCCGCTTTATTTGCCGCGGCCGATACTGTATTAACCTGTGTTTCGGCCGATGATGACTTAAAAGCCATCATTACCGGAATCATTCCCCTACTGAAACCCGGCTCTGTGGTGATCGATTGCTCCACCGTGGCCCCCCAAACCGCACATTCAATCAGTGATGATTTGGCTGCCCATGGCATTGCTTTTTTAGATGCCCCGGTATCCGGTGGCGTTGAAGGGGCTAAAAAAGGCTCATTATCCATTATGGTGGGTGGTAATCGTGATCAATATAAACGTGCCGAAGATATTTTTTCCGCCATCGGCAGTCAGATTACCCACATGGGTAAAGTGGGTCAAGGCCAGGCCACCAAAGCCGTCAATCAAGTGATGGTCGCCGGGGTGGCACAAGCGGTGTGCTCTGCTTTAGCGATGGCTGAACAATGTAAATTGGATGTTAAAAAAGTGGTGGAAGTACTCAGTGCTGGCGCCGCCGGTAATTGGTTTTTGGAAAACCGCGGTCAAACCATGATAAAAGACGAGTTTAACATTGGTTTTAAACTCGACCTATTGTTAAAAGACCTGCACATATGTCAATCCACTTTAGACAGCATGAACACGTCCTTACCTTTGGTTCAAAACAGCATTGCAGACTACCGCCAATTATCAGAAGCGGGTTATGGTGATGAAGATATTTCAGCACTTATTCGACTCAAGCGATGCATGCTAAATCATAAAGAATTAACTTCGGAAAAAAACAATGATGCATGAAACCACTGACTTTGGCTTCCGCCAGGTGGCCAAACAAGACAAACAAAAACTGGTTGAACAGGTGTTCACATCGGTCGCCGATCGCTATGATTTAATGAATGATTTAATGTCAGGCGGTATCCATCGTTTGTGGAAGCGCCATTTTGTGGCCACTTCCGGTATCCAAAAAGGCCACCGGGTTCTCGACTTAGCCGGTGGTACCGGTGATATTGCACAATTACTGATGCCGCAAGTGGGCAGCGAAGGTCATGTGGTACTGGGTGATATAAACCAGGCGATGCTGGATGTCGGCGAAGCACGCATGATTGATGCCGGTTTTTATGGACGTTTTAGTTGCCAACAAATGAATGCCGAACAGTTACCTTGTGAAGACAACAGCTTTGATGCCATTACCATGGCTTTTGGTTTGCGTAATGTTACCGATAAACAGCAAGCGCTTAATGAAATGTATCGGGTGTTAAAACCGGGTGGCAAAGCCTTGGTGCTGGAATTTTCTAAAGTCACCCAACCGTTGTTAAAAAAACTCTATCAGCTTTATTCCTTTAAACTCTTGCCTGAAATCGGTCACCGGGTGACCGGCGATCGTGATTCTTATCAATACCTGGTGGAGTCCATCGAAAAACACCCTGATCAGGCGCAACTCAAAGCCATGTTTGAACAAGCTGGATTGGACATGTGCCGTTATCAAAATCTAACAGCCGGAATTGTTGCTATACACAGCGGATTTAAGCTATGAAGTCACCCACAGCCCTCTTATTAGATCAGGCCATTAACCGTGCCATCCAATACGACCCCAAGGCATTAAAAAACCTTAAACCCCACATTGGCAAGCGGGTGGCCATCGACATACAACCCATTGGACCACGATTACACCTTCACATCACAGAAACCGGTATTGAGGTCAGTGGCCCGCAAGAAATCACAGCCGACACCACCATAGCAGGCAAGCCTTCAGGCTTATTTGCCATGGCCAACAGTCAACACATCGCAGGACTTGATCAAGTGGTGATTAACGGTGATGCCGGCTTGGGCCAATTCATTGCTGATTTCCTGAAAAACTTAAACCCCGATACAGAAGAAGCCCTGTGTGATCTATTTGGAGAGACACCCGGATATCATTTATCTCAAGCATTACAAAAAGCTCAGCAACATGGGCGACAATTTAGAGACAGCCTTAAACGCAATATACATGATTTTTTAGTTCATGAAGAACGCAGTCTAATTGCGCCACAGGAAATGGAGCAATTTTTAGATGAGGTGGATGATTTACAAGCCGACGTGGTTCGTATTGAACGGCAAATCAAAAACTTGCTGAGCAGGCATACATGAGATTGTTTCGGTTCCTTAAAATTACCCACACCTTAGCCGCTTACCGCATCCCATCTTTAGTGAATAATGGTCGTTTCGGCTTTTTTAATGCCGTAAATTTACTCGCACCATTTGGTAAAAAGGGCATTAAAAATATGACGGAAGGGGAGCGTTTACGTTCTGCTTTAGAAGAATTGGGCCCTATTTTTATTAAGCTTGGACAAACCTTATCAACCCGCCCGGATTTAATACCGGTGGATATTGCTTTGGCCTTGGGTAAGCTGCAAGACGATGTTGAGCCCATAAGCTGGCAACAAGCCAAATCGGTGATTCAACAACAACTAAACGCCGACCTGCGTAACAACTTTGCAGAAGTTGAGGAACAACCACTGGCTTCGGCCTCCATTGCCCAGGTCCATGCCGCGACGTTAAAAACCGGCGATCAGGTCATTATCAAAATTCTCAGGCCGGGTATTGAGAAAAAAATCAAACGGGATGTTCGTTTGATGCACGCCTTGGCAGGCATCGCAGGTCGTCATGTCAAAGCCGGCGTTCAAGTCGACCCCAGAGAAATCGTTTCTGAGTTTGAAAAAACCATTTATGATGAATTGGATTTACAACGAGAAGCTGCCAATTGTTCTTTGTTAAGGAAAAATTTTCGCCATTCCCAACACCTTTACATCCCAAAAATATATTGGGATTACAGCAAACAAAAGGTAATGGTGCAAGAACGCATAAACGGTATTTCCATCAAGGATTTTGAGGCACTCGATCAGGCCGGAATAAACCGCCAACGCTTGGCTGAAAAAGGCATTAAAATCTTTTACACCCAGGTTTTTCGTGATAATTTTTTTCACGCTGATATGCACCCGGGAAATATTTTCATTAACCCCGATAACCCGGAAGATCCACAAATTATGCTTTTAGATTTTGGCATATGCGGTTCTTTACCCAAAGGGCATCGGGTGGATTTGGCCAATAATTTTATGGCCTTTTTCGAGCAGGATTATCGCAGAATTGCCGAGCTCCACATCGAGTCGGGCTGGGTGCCGGCTGATACCAATTTAGAGGATTTGGAATCTGCCACCCGGACCATATGTGAGCCTTATATGGCCAGACCAATTGAGGAAATCTCCTTCGGCGAAGTGATGTTAAAAACCTTTCAAATGGCCAAACGGTTTAAACTGATTATCCAACCCGAATTAATTCTGTTACAAAAAACCCTGCTGAATATTGAGGGACTCGGGCGTCAACTGTATCCGCAATTGGATGTCTGGAAAACCTCTGAACCGATACTCAGAGACATTATGCGGCAACACTACGGCCCCCAGAACGCCATTGATAAGTTCAAGGAAAACCTACCCAAATGGATT
>QQUO01000188.1 GCA_008501575.1 Pseudomonadota bacterium | reverse complement strand
TCTTTAAAAGTTTAAAAAGTCCTTCTATATTTTTTGAGTTTAATGCCTGATATGGAACAATTTTTTGATCAGGAATATTTTGTAAATCTGGTAAAACTGATTTTATCCCACCAATGTAATCCTTTTTGAAATGATTGAACCCTTCAGAGCCTCTCCAACGGATTCCTTCATTTCTAGGTGTGTTTTCTATACCCTGAGAAGTTTTTATTTGTGTATAAATGATTTCATCTAATGCGACTTCGATATCAATTTTTAAACTCAAAAGAACTGTACTTAAAAGTCTTCTGCTCATAAATGTGGTTCGAGCCACACCAATATTACCTAAGGCAATATCAACAAAGGTATTTAAAAGATATTCTTTAAATTTTGATAAATTTATCTGAATATAATCATTATATTGTTGTGGCTCACTAACACCGTTATTTAAGCAAAATTTAATTTTTAAGCATTCTAAATTCAAAATAAATCTCACGACTAGTAATTAATAGTTATGTGTATTAATGAAATAAAACCTCTCAGTTTTGTTAAATAATATCTATCGATATTGACAAATAAACAAACTATAAACGGGTATATCTCAGGCGCTAGATAAAGGCCATAAACTGAGCGTTTGAGTTAAATTTAGGCGCCATAAATCATCTAAAAGTGGGTATTTTGTCGTAATAAACATGGGCGAAGCCCATCCTACGATTTCTCTTGGAAAAACATTATTTCGTCTCATCCCTGAAACTCACCTCTTCGGGGCCGGCGTGAAAAAAGTTTTGGGAAAACTTTTTCATGTAACCCGGAGGGCAATTGATAAGGAAGTCAATTGTAAAAAATATTCCAGATATTTTTTTGGGAATATTCTTTAAGCTGACTAATAAATTAATGCCTGTCCTTAATTGAACTCCTAAATTGAGTCTTTAAACATTTTGGGTTTTAACAAATGCTTTAACTGAAACTCAGTTTGTTTGACCTGTATCCAAGAGTCTATCTCAGCAGACAATTGTGCATAGCCGCAAGTGGGTAAATTATCCAATCGGGCATCACTGAGATGATTGATTAAATCGGGAATAAACAAGGACAGGCACGAGATGAAGGCCATCAACCGAGTTCTTGAGTTAAATTAAGGTTTCACAAAGCATCAAAATTGGGTGTTTCGGGGTAATAAAGTTTAAAGAAGTTTTCTAATATCTTGGAAATATTGTTTTAGGTGATTTTGCCTGATTCAGGCCGAGCGGTATGGCTTAACGAGTGTTTTGAAGGTTTTGTAGAGATTCATATTCCACATATCAAGTTCACCCAAATTCATATTTACAGCTGATATAAGTTGGTTGGCTAAATAGTCTTTATCAATCAGTTATAATGCAGTTTCAATTATCGCTCATTTTTATGTCAGTAATAAAATTTAGCACCCGTATAACCATTTCAGTCAAAATTATCATGGCTGAATTTTAACACTCATAAATATGAATAGAACAATCACCTTTTTCATCTTAATCATAAGCTTAGGACTAACCAATGATACACTGGCTCAGCCAAGCTCTAAGCCATATACTTATGAAGCCAAACTTATGCCTGCTCGCCCGGGGTTATCAGGAAAAGACAGTAATTTTGGTGGGAATCTCTCGATTGATGGTAACCGTATTTTAGTAGGTGATATCAAGTCTGCCGACAGTGGAGTTGCCTATATTTATGAATCAGATGGTGTTGAGTGGGAAAAAGTTGAAACCATATTGCCCCCTGATGCTGCTCCAGGTGATGGATTTGGACAAGTCAGCTTACTGGGGGATTTTGCCTTGATAGGAGCCCCGGGTAAAGACGTGGTTTATGAGAATGATGGCATTGTTTATTTATATGGAAATACCGGCAATAAATGGCAAACTATTCAAAGCTTTACTGCAGATAACCCTAATGAAGAAGGATCCTTTGGGTGTCATTTAAAGCTCACTGAAAATTTCATCTTTATTTCAGCTTGTGATGAAAAAGCTTTGTATGTTTATATGAAAAGTAATCCTGAATCGAGCTGGATAAAAACCCAAAAAATAAAGCCGGATAACCCAAATGTAGCCAGAAATTTTGCCAGAAGATTTGATGTATCTGAAGATAAGCTGTTAATTAGCGGTGTAAATAATGAGTTCACGGGTACGGTTATAGCTTACGGCTTAAATGGGAATGAGTGGCTAGAAAAACACTCCTTTCAAGCCACAAACAGTATAACGAATGACAATTTCGGTTCTCAGTTGGCAATAGATCAGGATTGGGCATTGGTCAAAAACGGTAATAATGGCTACTCACCTTCAGTTGACTTTTATAGATACAACGGATCTAGTTGGCAATTTGCACAGCGTAAATTCCCTGATTTTGATAATTCAGACCATCACTTTGGAAATAGTTTTAGTGTGTATGGTGATAGGGCATTGGTGGGCCACACATTAGAGGATGTTTTGGGCGGTAAAACCGGCGCTGTCTATCATTATAAGCTTCAAAATGATAATTGGTTTTTTGTCGAACAGATTAAGACTGGTGATGGACAGAAGTATGATTATTTTGGTTCACCTATAGCTCAGAATGATGAATATGTTGTCGTGGGTGCTTTTGGTGAGGACACCGATGGGAAAGAAGCTGGAGCAGCTTATATTTTTGAAAAGATTGGCGGACAAATTCAAGAAATAGCAAAAATAACTGGTGGCAAAGGAGCCGCCCACGCTTTCTCAGGAAATTCAATAAGCCTTTCTGAAAACCACTTATTAGTTAGTGCTGATAGTGAAGAAATAGGCAGCATCAGATCTGGAGCTGCTTACATTTATTTTTTTGATGGCTTGAAGTGGGTCAGAGAACAAAAACTGACGGGTATATATCGTCAAGACGATGATAGATTTGGAAGCAGTGTTTTTATCAAAGGATCAACCGCTTTGGTAGGTGATACCGGAGATCAATATTCGAACTTTTATAACAGGGGTTCAGTTTACGTTTTTGAACAAGGCAATGAAGGTTGGCAAAGAAAAACGATATTGTCCCCTCATGTAAATAAGCCAGGCTTGGAATTTGGTGCAGCGGTTGTGATGGATGATAATTTTATTTTTGTCTCAGCAATTGGAGACGATGTAAGGGGTTCCGGGTCTGGTTCGGTTCATATATTTGAAAAAATGAATGAGCAGTGGAATCATGTCGGTACACTGTATCCGCCTATGAATCAGAATTTTCAATATTTTGGCAGAACTCTCGGACTGTCTTCAGAGTGGTTGGTGGTATATGCTTCCAGGGATGGTAACAACTTTGGTAATAATGGTGCATTGTACTTTTATGACAGAACTAATTTGGCCAGTGGCTTCACTCAAAAAATCAGCGCAAGTGATTTGTCAGTAAACATTTTTTATGATTCTTTGGTAGTCAATGAAAATCAGGTTTTTATTGGAACTCGTAAGGAATATGGAGAGAGTGCTGTGTATCAATTGGGTTTAGAGAATGGTCTGTGGGTTGTTCAAAGTAAAATTAAGTCCGTGGAAGCAGAGGATAATGCTTACGGCTTTGGAACTTCACTGGCATACAGTGACAACAAGCTTCTGGTGGGAGATAGACGAAACAGTACAAATTCCACCTACAGTGGTGCTGCTTTTTTATTTGAGGAACATGAAGGTGGTTGGCAGCTATTGATGAGAATAGAATCTCCTGATGCTACAAGAGAAGATTATTTTGGATCACAAGTCGCTATTTCAGGTTCAAGAATGGTTGTTTCTGCCATAGGTGATGATACCAGAGGAACTAATTCAGGTGCCACTTACGTTGTTGAGAACGACTTAATTCGCAAACATGGTTTTGAAATTTTCACGACCTTGAGTCAATAAATTAACAAGGAAAGGCATAGATGAAGATCATTAACTGAATTTCTAAGGAAAATTATGGCCCTTTAAAACATCTAATTTGGGCGTTATACGGTAATAAAGTTGGGCGAAGCCCAACCTACGATTCCTCTTATAAAAACACCCTTTGGCCTCGTGGCCCCTACTTTTGGTGACCCGTCTAAACACAAAAATCTGTCGTGATTGTCGATTGGGTTTGTAAGAAATTGTCGATTTTGATGCCTGTCCTGAGTTGCATTGATGAGCTATTAAAGGAAGGATTTGAGAAGAGTTAACCGTAGCTGTTGGTAAGTTCATGCATTACGCCCTTCTAATCACTAATATTGCAAATAGATAGAGACATCTCAGCGAGGCCGGTTTCAACAGAATTCATACCTATTTCTTCTCTTAATTGATTGGCTTTTTCTAAATCTTCGATAGGCTGCAATGCCAACTGTCCATTTTTACATTCCCAGAAAGGCTGCGTACCATAGCGTTGTAATTGTCCACTGTTTACAGCTACCCGATCCCACAAATAGGCATAATTCGCAGGTCTAATACCGCCATTTTTAAAATAAGGTTCCATTCTCTTTAAGAATAAACAAGGACAGGCACGAGATGAAGGCCATCAACCGAATTTTTGAGTTAAATTAAGGTTCAATAATAAATAATCAGGGACATGCATTAGATGAAAAAATTAAAGGTCTTAATTTAGTTGATTTCCAGGCTATTCATTTGGGTATTTAACGGTAGTTTTGAGAGATTTATACTTAAGTTTTAGAAAAGCTTTAAATTTGACCGATTTTGTGGTTTTGACCTGATTCTGGCCGAGTGGTACGGCTTCACGAATGTGAAGTTAATAGAAATTTTGTTGAGTTTAGGCTATTCTAATGCAGGTTTGAGTCGTAATCCCAAGGCCCAACTTCGTTTAGTGTTGGCTGCAAATTCTTTGAGCTGCGAAGCTGTTCCAATAGCTGAATATCCAACTGACTTGAAGCCTTCCAGTTCATCAATCCATGTGTCAGTATCAAGCCCAAGCTGATCCAAAATCTTGCTTGCATTGGTAGCGATAAACCCACGTTTATCTTCACGGACACACCGCCCTGTTTCATCAACCAAATCGATGTAACTTGAGAGGTAATAGGGCAGGTTATTATCACCTTTGCCGAAAGGTAATAGTTCAGTTGATTCAGCCTCAATCCGTTCCTTAATTGAGGTGAACTCTGATTCACCTAAAGGCGTGGCCATTCCAGCTCTAATTGGATTCAGT
>QQUO01000200.1 GCA_008501575.1 Pseudomonadota bacterium | reverse complement strand
GTGGCCGGATGTGGTTTGGGGGCGTGAACTACCTGATAAATCTTACTCACAACAATAGCTTGTTGACTTTAAGCTTAAATTACAACAAGCCATTGAGTCACACCAGAATTAGACTTCTTTCGTGTTTAAGTGTCGGTAATTAAGAATCACCACCGCGATGATAATAATCACCACACCCAACCACTGGATAAGTTTTAATTGTTCATCCAATAGCCAGTTGGCGGAAACAATGGATACCGGAATTTCGATGGCGGTCAGAATACCACCCAGGCCAATGCCGATAATGGGAAAGCCCTTGTTGAACATAATGGGAGGTATCAAGGTACCAAAAAGCGCCAAAAATAAACCAAAAGTGAAGATTTTAGGGTTGAAGATTTCAGAACTGATGAGATTGAAATTCCAGAATAATAGCACCGCCAAAACACCGCCCAAAACCATATACTGACTGCGAATGAGGTTAGGTAGATGGGTGGCAATGCGGTTGGTGGCAGTCAGTGTTACGGTAAAGGAAACGGCCGCGGTCACACCATAGAACACGCCGATTAAATTGAGTTGATCCAGATTATCCAGGGCATCGACGGCTAAAAAGGTCCCGATTAACACCACCAAGGCACCGATGATTTTTAACGCCTGCGGCTTTTGTCGGCTGATCAATAACTCCACCACCACGCCCATCCAGATGGTTTGCATCAAAAGGATAATGGCCACTGAAACCGGCACATATTGAATCGATAGATAATAGAGACTGCTGGTAAAGCCCATAGACGAACCAAACAAAATCAAAGACCGCTTATCACCGCGTTGAAAGGCCGGTGGTTTCTTTCGCGCAACATGATAAGCCGCCAAGGAAAGCACTAAAAAACCCAAGAGATACTGATAAAAAGTCAGCATCGCCGTGGACAAACCTTGCAAATTAGCGACCTTCACCATGGTCGCCAACAACCCGTAACTGGCCGCACCAAAAGCAACAAAAAAAATGCCTTTTAATTTATCCATACAGAAAATCGTCCAATGAAATATTTGTTATTGTTCCGATTACTGACAGCAATTTTGAATTGTATTTGGCCAGTCAGTTATGTAAATCGTCACCATTTAAACCAAAGTATAAAGGAGACCACAACCAAATACACCCTCAAAGACGCTGGATGCCGGCCTTCGCCGGCAAGTAAATGTTCTGTTTAGGTTGATTGTATTCCGTAAAAATTATTGAAACTCAACTGGTTTTAATAACATATTTCTCGTTCAACTCAACTACCCTTGCCGGCGCAGGCCGGCATCCAGCGACTTTAAAGGGTCTTGGACCTTACAAAATGTGTTTGCGAACAGCTATTACTTGAGAACTTAACCGGCAACCTCAAAAATTCAGGGTTGCCGGATAAATTTATTGTTTTAAAACTCAGTCGGTTCCGGGGGTGATTGAATGGTGCTGCGGGGATTGGTTTTGAGTTCTTTTAACAGCTCCTCAACACCGCGTTCTAAGGTTGGATCCTGGCCTTTGGCAATTAATTCCGGGCGGTCAATGACTTCGATATCCGGGGCCACGCCTTCATTTTCAACGGCCCAATTGCCTTCGGTATCCATAAAACGGAAGGTGGAAGCAATGACAGAGCCGCCATCGGCTAAACCGGGATTGCCACTGATACCAATTAAACCACCCCAGGTGCGGGTGCCAATGATTTTACCTAAATTCATTTTTCGGAAGTAATACGGTAAGGCATCACCACCGGAGCTGGATAAGCCATTGGTTAACATCACTTTTGGACCATCATGAGCAATTAAAGGTGTGGCCATGCTGTTGACATCTAAGTTTCGGCGTTTCCAGTAGTTTAAGGTTTTACGAGACAGCAATTCGATCATGCGATCAGGGATAAAACCACCACCATTGTAACGGTCATCAATAATCAAGGCATCTTTACCGATTTGCGGTAACATTTGCTTAAAGAGCTCTCGATTACCTTCAATCGCGGTGTTCGGTAAATGCACATAGCCGATGCGGCCATTGGACAATTTATCGACCATGGCGCGGCGTTCATTGACCCAATTTAAATACCGTAATTGGCCTTCTGAAGTGATGGTTTTAACATGGGCCTGCCAACTGTCCTTTTGGGTTGCTTTATTATTTAAGGTCAGGGTCACCGTGCGATTGGCCTGGTGCTCAAGCAGTTCATATATATTGGCCACATTTTTTGTGCTGTGGCCGTTAATGGCCAGAACATAATCACCTGTTTCGGCTTTGACACCGGCTTCTGTTAAGGGCGATAAGCGGTCCTTGTTCCAATTTTCACCGGCAAAAATGTGGGTAATTTTAAAATAACCGCTGTCATCTTTTACAAATTCAGCACCCAATAAAGCATTTTCCTGACGTTTCACTTTAGGCATATCACCGGAGTTCACATAGATGTGACCTGAATTCATTTCACCGGCAATTTCGCCCAGAATGTAATCCAAATCACTGCGATGGGTGGCGGCATCAACCATGGGTTGATATTTGTCTTTTATCGCACGCCAATCCATACCGTGCATATTCGGGTCATAAAACCAATCGCGTAAAATGCGCCAGGCATCGGTGTACATTTGTTGCCATTCAGTTTGCGGATCTATCTTCAAAGTTAAGTTGGTTAAATCCAATTTTTTCCCGTTGTTATCTTGCTCGGCTTTGGCATCAATAATGGACAGATTTTGCCCTTGTCGAACCAGAATCTTCTCACCTTGCGCGGCTAATCGGTAATTATTCACACCTTTGCTAACATTTTTGGGTTTGTCATCTTTTTTCAAACTCATTAGCAATAAATTTTGGCTGCGATCTTCACCTTTTAACACAAACACCTGGTCACCGGCCGTTTGTAAGCCATTGTAGTTACCGGCGGCTGCGGGAAGCACTGAAATCCGTTGATTAATTCCGGTGAAATCAATATTGACTTTCACTTTTTTGCTGTTGTCTTTGTCTTTGTTTTTGTCTTTGTTTTTGTCTTTGTTTTTGTCTTTGTTTTTGTCTTTGTTTTTGTCTTGGTCTTTATCCTGTTTTTTATCTAATTGCACTTCATCACTTTGATAGGGATAAAGCGGTGGCGTACTCTCAGTCAGTTGTGCTGCATAAACCCGGGTGGCATCCACATAAAGATAATTAAATTCATAGGCACTAAAGGCTAAGTTGTAGTCACGATTTGATAAAAACAACAGGTATTGACCACTGTCATCAAACACCGGCTCATAGTCATGATAGGCCGCAGTACTCAGCTTATGGGCTTTTTTATTGTTCATGTCATAGACATATATACTGGAAAAACCAGTATTTTCAGTTTTACTGTAAGTCAGCCAACGACTGTCCGGAGACCAACGATAATGTTCAATGTCATTGGTGCTGGATTGGTCTAATTTCTGCGGTTTGCCACCGTCAATCGAGACCGACCACAACACATGATTTTTATCGGAAAAAGCCAGTTTTTGACTGTCCGGTGACCACACCGGATTAAAACGCCAAATATGACCATCTTCGGTAATCCGTTTATGTTGTTTGTTTTTAATGTCATAAATATAGACTTCATATTCACCGCTTTGATCACTTAAGTAGGCCACAAAACGACCGTTGGGAGACCAGTTTGCCGAAATTTCGCGGGCATTCGGGGTGTTTGACAGGTTCCTGATTTCACCGTTTTCAGCCGGTACCGAAAACAGTTCTCCACGGACCCCAAGAACCACCCGTTGACCATCAGGAGAAATGTCACCTGACTCAATATAATCGGACACATTTTTAAATTGTGCCATCAAGTTTTCTTGATTGGTGGTGATGCGAATATTCAGTTGTTTAGTTTCCTTTGTTGCCGGATCAAACCGCCATAAATGGCCACCATTTTCATAGACAATGGCCTCCGGCCCTGCTGAAGCCCATAAGCTGTCATAGCGGTCATGATTGGTGACCTTAGTGGGTTCACCATCGGCATTATATTTATAGAGATTTAAGCGGTAATCACGGTCGCTGATAAAATAAATATCTTCACCAACCCACACCGGTTGATGATCGGTGGCCCGGTGGCTTGTTATTTGTTGTGATGTGTTGTTCTGTAAATCATAGATCCAGACATTTTGGGCACGACCACCCTGGTAACGTTTCCAGGTCCGAAATTCACGATCAATCGGGGTGTACACATATTTTGTACCATCCGGTGATAACATACCGCCACCGGTTTCAGGCACCGCTAAAGCTTGTTCCATACCACCGTCAACCGGTACCCAGTAAGGTTGGCCCATGCGCTCACCCCATGGTAATCGGTTGGCACGCACCAAAACATTTTTATTATCAGCAGACCAATCCAAAATGCGGTAATCATAACCGCCACGGGGTGGCATGGGACCAACATCGTTGTACCAGGTCAGTTGCTTAAGATTGCTGCCGTCTATATCCATAACATACACCTGACGGGTGCCGGTGTATTCCGCTGAAAAGGCAATGCGCTTGCCATCTCGAGAAAATTTTGGAAAAGCCTCAAAACCGATATCTGAGGTCAACCTCCTGGCATCGCCACTGTTAATGTCCGCGAGATAAATATCACCGGCATAGACAAAAGTAACTTGGTTTTTATGGATATCGGCGTAACGCAATAATGCGGTACTTTCATTGTTGTCTTGTGCCGCCACCAATCCCGAAACAAGGCTGAGTAGGCTTAAGATAAAAAGAATGGTTCGACGTGATAGAAATTGAGTCATGGTATAGGCCCATTAAAAAATGTGAGTTATGTTAGCATTTTGGCCGGTGATTTGATAATAGGCCGAAGGTCATAAAACGAGATGTTGTCATTTTTTTCTGCGTACGTAAATAATGTCAACCGTTTGGTTTTCACCCTGGGTGGTTTCCATGCGCAGCGCATCGTTGATTTTATAGCGTAATATCCAAAAGCCCAAGCGGTTAAAGAGACCTTGGGAGTAACCCACATAAAGTCCATTACCGATATTTTGGCCGGCTTCGATGTAGCTGTCTTCATTGTTGCTTCCTTGCTTAATGGTCAGGACATCTATACCAAAGGCTTTTTGTAATTGTGAAACCACCGAATCACCCCGTTCCAAGCCCAGTAAAATAGCGGCTTGGGCAAATTGTTCCCAATCGG
>QQUO01000030.1 GCA_008501575.1 Pseudomonadota bacterium | reverse complement strand
CCTTCTAAAGGCCGCCAATCCAGTTGGTTCCAGACACCCGGTGAGGACACCGGTTGTTCGGCCATGATTTGCTCATAAAAATAAGCATTAAAACGCAAAAAATCAATCAGCTCACAAGCCGAATCTATTTCCGCCTGGAAAACATTTTTAGATTGGCCGTGCATGGTGGCGGCATTGATCAGATTTCGGTAAGGACCGGCCAATAAATCAGCGGCTTTTAAAAATACCGCGGTTCTTGATTGCCATGGCAAGGCTTGCCAGGCTGCTTGCGCTGCCACCGCGGCATCGGCGGCTTTATGCAGTAAATTGGCATCGGCGTTGTAATATGTTCCTAATTTATGCTGATGGTTATGGGGCATAATGACCGTTTGTTTGTTATCGGTCTTAACTGCTTTACCATTAATAATATTGGCAATATCCGTATGTTGCTCAGCCATATCATCCAATGCTTTTTTTAATGTAAGGGCATCATGACTACCCGGCAGGTAGTCTTTAATGGGTTCGTTGCTAACAGCAGGTGTTTGTGGAATATTGGCACTAATCATAATGAGCTCCTAAAATTTATTTCAAAAAAAACCACCGACGATGCGATGGTTTTTTTCATATTAATCACTTAAATATCTTATTAAACAAATAAATGTTCAACCGCAGCGCGTTCCTCACGTAACTCCTTATTGGTGGCATCAATCCGTTGTTGTGAGAAATCACTGATGGTTATGTCTTGTACAATTTTGTATTGACCATTGGCACAAGTCACCGGATAACCAAAGATTACGCCGGGCTCGATACCATAACTGCCATCGCTGGGAATCGCCATAGAAACCCAATCATTGTCTTTTGTGCCCATTGCCCATGACTTCATATGGTCAATGGCGGCTGCAGCCGCAGAAGCGGCGCTGGATGCACCACGGGCTTTAATAATGGCGGCACCACGTTGTTGTACCGTTGGAATGAAATCATTTTCATACCAGGCTTGATCAATGTCTTTGACGGCTTCACCGTTGACTTTTAATTGAGAAATATCCGGGTATTGGGTGGATGAATGATTGCCCCAAATGGTCATATGGGTTAATTCATGGGTACCCACGGATAATTTATCGGCCATTTGCGCAATGGCACGGTTATGGTCCAATCGCACCATGGCAGTAAATTGTGCGGGATTAATGTCCGGAGCATTTTGTTGCGCAATCAGGGCATTGGTGTTGGCTGGATTACCCACCACCAGGACTTTAATGTCTTTACTGGCGTGATTGTTAATGGCTTGACCTTGCACTGAAAAGATTTCAGCATTCTTTTTCAACAAATCACTGCGCTCCATACCCGGTCCACGTGGCATGGCACCAACCAATAAGGCATAGTCGGCCTCTTTAAAGGCGACATTGGCATCATCGGTGGCGACAATACCATGCAATAAAGGAAAGGCACAGTCTTCTAATTCCATCACCACACCCTGCACCGCTTGCATGGCCGGTGGGATTTCCAGTAAATGTAAAATAACCGGTTGATCATCACCCAGCATATTGCCGGCAGCGATACGGAATAAAAGTTGATAGCCAATTTGACCGGCAGCACCGGTAACAACGACTCGAACAGGTGATTTCATCATCATCTCCTTATATGCGGATTGTAGAATTTTGAACAGTGAAAAATGGTCGGAGCGAGAAGATTCGAACTTCCGACCCCCACAACCCCATTGTGGTGCGCTACCAGGCTGCGCCACGCTCCGAAACCAGGTGCGTATTCTAACACCTTTGGATTGGTATTTGAAAGATTTAGAATCGATTAAATGATTTAACCAAGGGTAACATCTGTTATGTTTTTAATTATTTAAGGATACTGAGAATCTCTTCCAATTCCTGCACAGTTTGTTGAATCACTTGATAGGATTTACTGGCCTCTTTTTCTTCAACCTGGCCATTCAGTTTTTGTCGTGCACCATTGATGGTGTAGCCGTGATCATACAATAAACTGCGAATTTGACGAATCATCATGACATCATTGCGCTGGTAATAGCGTCGGTTTCCCCGTCGTTTAACTGGATTTAAATTATCAAATTCATTTTCCCAATAACGCAAAACATGTTGTTTGACATCACATAAGCCACTCACTTCACCAATGGTGAAATAGCGCTTCGCAGGGATGGGTGGTAATGTTTTATTGTGTCCTTGATCCAGCATATGTTTCTATGGTATTCCTCAGTTTTTGACCCGGTTTAAATGCCACAACACGGCGTGCAGATATCGGGATTTCTTCTAATGTTTTGGGGTTTCTACCGGGTCTGGATTTTTTGTCACGTAATTCAAAATTCCCAAAGCCGGATAATTTTACCCCGGAGCCATTTAATAATTGTTGTTTTATGGTATCAAAAAAAACGCTCACGAACTCGTTGGCTTCACGTTTATTTAAGCCAACTTCCATATACAGGATTTCTGCTAAGTCTGTTTTTGTTATGGTTTCATTCATGTTCTGATAACCGCATTTAGTTTTTGCTCTAAAAAGGATACCCCGTTTGCCACCAGTTTGTCCACTTCTTTATCTTCCAAAGTTCGATTTTTTGCTTGAAATATCAGCGCGATGGCGAAACTTTTGTATCCTTTTTCAATATGTTCACCTTTATAGACATCAAATAACAAAATTTGTCGTAAATCTTCACTTTCCTTGCGAATAGTACTTTCTAAGCCTTGTTTAACGGTTTGCCACGATAAATGATCAGCCAATTGGATTGAAAGATCACGTCGGGTTCCGGGGTATTTTGAATCTGCCTGCCACTGTGGTAACTGGCGTTTTTCAATGGCCTGCCAGTGCAATTGTGCCACATAGACTGGCGATTTGATTTTTAATGGCTGGGTTATGGAGGGATGAACCTGACCGATGTGGCCGATACATTGGCCGTCTAAATAAATATCGGCTTGTCGCCCCGGGTGCAAGAATTGTAATGAACCGACCTGATAGTCAACCTGGCCGGGCACCTGATTTAATAAGTCATCCACTTGCCCTTTTAAGTCATAAAAATCCACTTGTCGCTCGGCCACGCCCCATTGTTCTGGCTGCACATGACCACTGGTGGCCAGCATTAACACATCCTGTTGTTGCAATTCCTGACCCTCAGCCTGATTAAAGACTTTACCCAATTCAAATAAAGCCAGATTCATTTCACCATGGGCACGATTGGCTTGTATATTGGCCAAAATACCCGGCAGTAAATGGGTACGCATGACAGCCATGTCTTTGCTTAAAGGATTGGCTAAGCTGTAGGCTGATTGCTCGAGGTGGCTGTCTGTCAATTGTTGTTCGGCCACAAAAGCATAGTTAATCACTTCCTGAAAACCCTTGGCAACCAGTTGTTTTTTGATAACTATCGGCAAGGCCTGTTGTTCAGGCAGACTGTTGATTACATCATCGCTGTGCAATAAATCAGCCGGCATTTGGTCATAACCAACCACCCGCACCACTTCTTCGATTAAATCTTCGGCAATACTTAAATCAAAACGCCAGCTTGGGGTTATCACTGTCCAACCGAATTCATCCGTATCAACCTGAAATCCCAAATGGCTAAAAATTTCAGTCACCCGATCAAAAGGCACTTCAAAACCCAATACCCGCTGTAAATGTGCGGCTTTTAACGGGATGTTTTGGCGCCGGGGTATATGTTGTTCGCTGGTTTCGGTATGAATGGGCCCCGCTTGGCCGCCACAAATCGTCAATATTAATTCAGTGGCCCGTTCCATGGCTTGTTCTTGTAACTGCCAATCGACACCACGCTCAAAACGCAAGCTGGAATCTGTGTGAGTTCCTAAACGGCGCGATTTACCCATGATATGGGCTGGATCAAAATAGGCAGATTCAAGAATAATATCTCGGCTGTCTGCTTGCACACCACTGTCCAATCCACCCATTACACCCGCCACAGCCAGTGGTTTACTGTGGTCTGCAATCATTAAAAATGAGTCATCTAATTGCGCCTCGGTGCCATCCAATAAAGTGATGGATTCCTGGTCATGAGCCATACGCACCACTATACCTTGATCAACCTGGTGATAATCAAAGGCATGCATCGGTTGACCCCATTCAAGCATGACATAATTGGTGACATCCACCACCGGATGAATCGACCGAAGCCCTGATTTTCTTAAGCGCTCCTTGAGCCACAAAGGTGTTTGTGTCTGGTTATTAATTCCCTTAATAATGCGACCACTATAGCGGGCACAGGCTTGCGCGGCCTTAACTGTCACCGACACGGTTTCATCAATACTGACTTTTGCGGTCTTAATGAGTGGTTCTGTTAAGGCCAGCTTATTACTGGTGGCCAATTCACGGGCGACTCCCCGAACACAGAAACAATCGGCACGATTGGGGGTTAAATCAATATCAATAATATGGTCATTCAGTGCCAGGTAGTCCCTGATTGATTCGCCCACCGGCGCATCTTGTGGTAATTCTAAAATGCCAGAACCTTCATCGCTCAGTCCCAATTCCACTTCAGAACACAACATCCCAAAAGAGTCTTCACCGCGAAGTTTTGATTTTTTGATGTTAAAATCACCGGGTAAAACAGCCCCAATCCGGGCTAAAGCCACTTTAATACCGCTTCTTGCATTGGTTGCACCACATACAATTTGTAAATTGTCCTGGCCATCATAGACTTCACAAACCTGTAATTTATCGGCATTTGGGTGAGGTTTACAGGCCATTATTTCAGCCACCACAACACCACTAAAATGTCCGGCAGCCGGCAACACCTCATCCACTTCCAAACCCAACATGGTTAATTGAGAAACGGTTGCATCGGTGTCGTTGTTAATGGCCACCCATTCCTTAATCCACTGTTCACTAATTTTCATCGCCAGGTCCTTTAATCTCTAAATTGTTGTAAAAATCGCACATCATTGTCAAAAAACTGCCGCAAGTCCTGAACCCCATAGCGCAACATGGCAAAGCGCTCAACACCAAGACCAAAGGCAAACCCGGTGTATTTATCCGGATCAATGCCACCGGCTTTTAAGACATTGGGATGAACCATGCCACAACCCAAAACTTCCAACCAACCTTGACTGCCGTCATCTTTTTTCCAAGCCACAACAACCCCCGCTGATGGCCCGGTAAAAGGAAAA
>QQUO01000297.1 GCA_008501575.1 Pseudomonadota bacterium | reverse complement strand
GGAGACATCACCCAAATCGACTTACGTCCCGGTGAACAATCCGGTCTGAAACATGCCATGAATATATTGCAAGACATTAAAGGCATCAGCTTTTCCTGGTTTAAATCCAAAGACGTGGTGCGCCATTCCCTGGTACAAAAAATCGTCGACGCTTACGACAACCAAAAACCAGTCCAGAAAGGTGAATGATTCAACTCGATCTTATCAACGAAGTCAATCTACCGGCCCCTGATTCAGCCCAGTTTCAAAACTGGTTGAATCAGGTCGCCAAAAAGCTGAATATGACCGGGGATGTCTGTATTAAGATAGTTGATGAAGCCGAAAGCCAAGAACTTAACAAAATATACCGCGAACAAGACAAACCCACTAACGTCCTATCATTTCCCTCCGAAATCCCCGATTTCGTGGAATCAAGCCACCTCGGTGACCTCGCCATCTGCGCCCCCATCGTCGAACAAGAAGCTCAAGAACAAAACAAAAATATCAACGACCACTGGGCCCACCTCACTATTCACGGCTGCCTCCACCTCTTAGGTTACGACCACATCGAAGACACCCAAGCCGAAACCATGGAAGCCCTTGAAATAGAGCTACTGGCAGAATTAGGAATAGAAAATCCTTATCTAAACAACATTTAAGGTGATCTACCTATAGACAAACCAATAGGTCTTGAATTTTTACTTTCCTGTGGTCATCTTTATCAGGGTGCGGTCTTTTTTAATGTAATGGTGGTAGAGAGCGGCTGATATGTGTCCAACGACAAGTATCCAGGCCAGCCATTTTCCGAAGATTTGCTTGTGAACAAAATCTAACGGTGCTTCAAATTCCTCGTAGGTGATGCCCATGCCTTCATAAATAACGGTTTGAAAAAACCAGGTGCTTTCAAATCTCGGTATGTCGAATAAAAAGAAAAACTCTGTATCGACTTTAGCGCCCAGATAACCGGTTACCGGCATAATGATCAAAATGGCATAAAGTGCGAAATGCCCGATATGGGCGGCCAGGTGTTCCAGTTTTGTGCCGGGTTCCGGTGCCGGAGTGGCGTGGGTCATGCGCCATAAAGTCCGCAGTATAACCAGAACACCAATGGTTAATCCAAATGATAAGTGTAACTGCAGGGCGGTCCAGTTTACCGGTGTGTCATCCACCGTAAACCAGTGGCGGTAGTAAACGCTGGCATATGCGCCTAAGAATACCAATGCGGTAAGCCAATGAATCCATTTGGCGATGGTGTTGTAGTTGTTAACGGTTATTGTGTGCTTACTGCGCATCAAACTCTCCTGAATTAATGATTTTAAGAATTTTTTATTAGACTTTATAGCAATTAAATTATTCAAAATAATTGTGTTTAAAGCGATGTAAGAAGAAATTCAAGCAAAGTAAAAATTAATCGATTTGTTTTAATTGTTCTATTAAACAGAACATATATTTGTAAATATGACTATTTATCTTTTAAAAACGAACATTCATAATACCCACTTAATCATCAATTGCCCTTTTTTATGAATGGTTTTTTAAGAAAATGATGATTAAGTGATTGGCGTATTGGATTCTAAAAAGATAGTTATTCAGAAACATTTAAGCCAACGACATCAATCAACAAGATAGAACGTGACCGTCATTTGGCGTCAATTTTTAACAGCAAGAGGAAATAAATTATGAAAACATTACAATTATCATTGGTTTTAATATTAATCATGAGTACCAGCGCATTTGCGCAAAAGCCCAGTCCGGAATTATTAAACGCAGACAATCATTCTTTGGTTTTGATTGATCACGAAGGCCAAATGGCTTTTGCGGTTAACGGTATTGATCCGGTTCAGTTGCGTAACAATGTGGGACTGGTATCCGGTGCCTCAAAGATTTTTGACGTGCCAACCGTGGTGACCACCGTTGCCGAAGATTCTTTTTCAGGTCCTGTATTTCCGGAAATTATTGAATTCTTCCCGAATCAAGATGAATACATTGATCGCACCACCATGAATACCTGGGAAGATGAAAACGCATTTAAAGCCATTACCGGTAAAAACAAAAAGAAAATTGTGATGGCCGGTTTGTGGACCAGCGTTTGTGTCGTCGGTCCGGCCTTATCCGCCATCAACGATGGTTATGAAGTGTATATTATTACGGATGCCTCCGGTGATATCTCTCAGGAAGCACACGATATGGCGATGCAAAGAATGATTCAAGCCGGTGCCAAACCCATCACTTCATTGCAGTACTTATTAGAGTTACAACGTGATTGGGCCAGAAGTGAAACCTACGAAGCGGTTAACCAATTAGCCATGCGTTTTGGTGGCGGTTACGGTTTAGGTATCCAATATGCCCGGAAAATGCTTAAACACTAATCAACACTAATTAAGCATTTAATAGCACTCATTCACAGCGCTTTGCTTAAACCTAAGTAAAGCGCTCTTTATTAGGACGAGCCATGAAAAAATTACTTATCGTATTAATCTTAACGGTGGCTTTGATATCTTGTCAAAAAGACCTCAAGGCAGACACCGAACAAGCCGATTTAATCATCACCAATGCCAAGGTGGCGGTGATGGACAGTCACCGAACAATAACCGAAGCCATTGCCGTCAAAGACGGCAAAATACTCAAAACCGGCAGCACAGAAGAGATTCTTAAACTGAAATCTGACAGCACGCAAAGTATTGATGCCAAAGGCAGAACAGTGATCCCGGGTCTTAACGACTCACATTTGCACCTGACCCGTGGTGGTCGGTTTTATAATGCTGAGTTACGCTGGGATGGGGTCAAAACCCTGAAACGCGCGCTTGATATGTTAAAAGAACAAGCAGAACGCACGCCGGAAGGTCAATGGGTGCGGGTTATTGGTGGCTGGAGTCCGTTTCAGTTCGAAGAAAAAAGATTCCCGACACCGGCAGAAATTAATGAAGCCACCGGTGATGTGCCCACTTTTGTCTTGTACCTGTATAGCCGAGGCTGGTTGAACCAAGCCGGCTTAGAAGCATTAGGCATTGATGAAAATACGCAAGCACCGGAAGGCAGTTCTTTTGAAAAAGGCCCCGATGGCAAACTTACCGGTGTCCTGTTGGCTGAACCCAACCCGGGCATTTTATATGCCAGAATCGGTTCATTACCGCCCTTGAGCAAAGCTGAAATGGTCAATGGCACCCAACAGTTTTACCGCGAATTAAATCGCCTTGGCATAACCAGCGGCATCGACGCCGGTGGCGGTGGTCATAAATTCCCGAAAGATTATATCGGTACCCAGGAACTGGCGGAAGCCGGCGAAATGCCGATTCGATTATCCTATTATCTGTTTCCTCAGAACCAAGGTGAAGAGTATGCCGAATTTCAGCAGTGGATGGCCAACAATAAAGTGGGACATAATGGTGACATTCATTTAGAACACGGTTATGAGCTTCAAGGTGGCGGTGAGTTTTTGGTGTGGAGCGCCGGTGATTTCGAAAACTTTCTGGCACCCCAGCCGATGTTAGAAAATCGACCCACATGGCGAGCGGATTTGAAAAAGGTGTTAACTTTACATGCCGAACACGGCTGGCCTTTTCGAATTCATGCCACCTATGGTGAAACCATTGCCCATATTCTTGATGTTATCGAAGAAGTGGATCAAGAAACCAAGGGTAAGTTAACTGCCAATCGCTGGTTATTTGATCATGCTGAAACCGTTCAGGATGAAGAGCTCAAGCGTATTCAGGCGTTAAACGGCGGTATCGCTATTCAAGCCAGAATGGCCTATGCCGGCGAATATTTTGTTGAGCGTTACGGTGCGGACAAAGCCAAACAAGCACCACCGGTGAAAAAGATGATGGCCATGGGCATTCCGGTTGGGGCAGGCACCGACGGTACCCGTGTCGCCAGTTATAATCCCTGGCCGGCCTTGTATTGGTTGGTAACCGGTCAAACCGTTGGCGGTCTGCCATTGGCAGAATCGGCCAACCAACTCACCCGGGAAGAGGCTTTGCATTTATACACCCAGGGCAGTGCCTGGATGTCCAAAGAAGAAAATGTTAAGGGTACTTTGGAAAACGGTATGTATGCTGATTTTGCCATCCTCTCCGATGATTACTTTACCATCCCGGAACAGCAAATCAAGAACCTCAAATCGGTGCTAACTGTGGTTGCCGGCAAAGTGGTCTATGGTGATGATGAATTTAAAGCCTTAAATCCACCGTTACCGGCAGTTATCCCTAATTGGTCACCGGTCAAATATTATGGCGGCTACCAAACCGAGTAAGCTGTTATAATTTTCATTCATGTAATTAAAACATTAAGTCATAAAACCAAAGAAAGAGTAAAGGTATCATGCCTTTGCTCTTTTTTTGTTTAGATATTCAGGATATTGGTTATCAGACTGTGGCAAATTCGCTTCCACAATCAATTATGGTCCTCAATTATCAGAATCTGACATCGGTTTAGCTTGAGGTTGCCATTGAAGATCGAAACGTAACTTCGACAGCGCTAGATATAAGTTGGATAAACCACGGGTACCTTGCTTGCCATAATCGTTAATTGCTTTAACCTGACCACCCCCATAAGTAATGGTTAGGGTTGATGAAGCCTGATCTGTGACTTCTAAAGCATAGCTATCTTTAAGGTTTGGAAAATCGAGGTAATTGATTTGATCAATCAATTTTTCATATCTTTCCGGCGATAAATCGGTGAGATATAAACCTTCCAATAAGGTAGGTTGCTGTGATTCAGGCGTATATTTACGGTTGAATCTGATTGCGTTCAATTCAGCCTGCCTTGATTCGTTAATGGTCAGTTTAAAAACCGGACATGAACCGTAACAGCCTCTGGTAGAAAATGCTATTTTCTCGATATCATAACTGATGGGATTGGGGTTGTATTCAACCAACTCACCATGTCTGAAAATATAACTTTGGGTGATCAATTCATCATTGTGGGTGGCATAAAATTCTTCTGGCTGGTATTTTTTTAAATTACGCTCCCGGTAAGTCAGTCTCTTTTGATAAGTCAGTTCAATCAGGGTATGTTGATCTTGGTGGATAATAACCGGGTATATACAACCTTCCTGATTCATGTGACTTAAATTGTGATAAGTGTACGTTCCATCATCCATGCTAAGCACAACCAAAGCGCTGATACCATGGAATCGTCAAAGCAATAAA
>QQUO01000358.1 GCA_008501575.1 Pseudomonadota bacterium | reverse complement strand
CTCATGAGTTCGGTCACTTGTTAGGTGGAAATCATGTAGATATACAATCACAGAATGCAGACCCTCATCTAACCCAACAATGGGTTAATAATGTCATTAATAATGGTTATCCAGAAGCTTTTGGAGAACTTGTTGTTGGCACATTTGCTTCTATCATGTCTGTTGATTTTGACACCCAACGACGGTTGTACTTTTCCAATCCTAATATTACAGTTAATGGCGTTCCCACAGGCGAAATCAACACCAAATATAATGCAAAAATAATTGACGACTTATCACCAATAATGTCGGATTTTAGACATCGAATGGACTATATTTTTGCTAATGGTTTTGAATAGTTATGAATAAAACAATTAGCCAAATCTTAATTTATATTTTATTCTGCCCAAGTATTGTATTAGCAGGATCTATAGACCTTAACGTTGAGGTCAATCCATTATCAATAAATAATTTATTAGCAGGAGATGTTGGTGAATTCAGTGTAACAATTTCCAATGCTGGAGTAGATGAAGCCGGAGCAAACTCATCACTTTCTCACCCAATCTCAATTGATACTGAAATAATTTATTTAGAAGCTGATACTTATTCAGTTGAATTTACAAGTAACCCGAACATTTCACAAGAGTGCCTTTTTTATCCTTTTATTATTGATCCAACTCCTGGAAACCCTGTGGGTGTAATTTACTCCTTTTACACTCCATCTATTCCACCGGGACAGTCTATCACCTGTCATGGTTTATATTACATTTACTCTAATAACGGCGGCAGAACGGTGAAATGGAGCTCATTAAGTGTCACAGATAATGACACTGACCCATCCAACGACGTGGCTCTAATGACCTTTAGAGGATATATTCCACCCGTTCCCAGTTTAACTATTTACGGGCTGATTTTATTAGTGGGGGTGATTATGGTTATTACGTTTCGATTTCGCATAAGACATTAACAGTTTTTCTTGTCTATGTCTTCAATCTTTAATCGAATCGGTCCCTGGTTTTGCGGTTTTTTGCCTTCAATACCGGTATAGAAAGCCCGAATTTTATTCATGTCCTTAACCACATCACCTTTGGGCACAAAGCGCCCACCTAATTTGATTTGTTTTTCCGCGAAATTTAACGTGGCCATTACAATCGGCACTCCGGCACCACAAGCAATGTGATAAAACCCCGATTTCCAATATTTTAAACGGCTGCGGGTGCCTTCCGGTGACATCGCTAAAATCAAATGATTACGCTGTTCAAACTGCTGCACCATTTGTTCCACCATATTCAGTTTTTGGTCTCGGTAAACCGGGATGCCACCCAAGGCCTTAAACCACCAACCAAAAGGTGATTTAAATAAACTGTCCTTGCCTAAAAAGTTAACCTTCAGACCCACTGCCCATTTAGCCAGAAGCCCATAGACAAAATCCCAGTTACTGGTATGCGGTGCCACGATCAGCATGTATTTTTTGTCATCGGGTAATTCATTGATGATTTGCCAACCCAGCATTTTTAAAATCCATCTGGACATTAGTTTTCATCCTCCACAACCGGTTCATATTTTGACGCCACCAGCGTTAAAATATCATACTGCGCCACCACTTCATCGCCTTGATTGATGGCTTGGATAAACCACCGAACTTCACCATAACCTTTGCCACGGCGATAGGCTTTTTGTTTACAGGTAAAGTGAATGGTAATTTCATCACCGGGATAAACCGGTTCCGTAAAACGCAGGTCATCTAAACCATAATTCGCTAAAACAGGACCTTCTTCGGGGTACACAAATAAACCCGCCGCCATCGACACGATAAAATAACCATGGGCCACACGCTGCTCAAAAAACGGATTACGGGCGGCGGCGTCTTCATCCATGTGGGCATAAAAACGATCCCCGGATAACTCCGCAAAGGCTTCAATATCAGCCAAAGATATGGTGCGGCTGTCGGTGGTTAATGACTGCCCCACTGTCAATTCTTCGAAGTACAGTTTAAATGGGTGTTTTGGTGGTTCAGTGGTTTTGGCGGCAGGCAGGTATTGTTGTGTAATACGTGTCAAGGTGGTGGGTGAGCCCTGTAATGCGGTGCGCTGCATATAATGTAACACGCCGCGAATGCCGCCCAACTCCTCGCCACCACCGGCACGCCCAGGGCCGCCATGGGTTAAGTGGGGCAGTGGCGAACCGTGACCGGATGAGTGTTTTGCCGAATCTCGATTAATCAATAACAGCCGGCCATGATATGAAGCGGTCTTAATGACCAATTCATTAACCATGTCATCATCATAACCAAAGATGGAACCCACCAAAGAGCCTTCACCCATATTGGCCAATTGCGCGGCTTCGGCCAATGTGTCATAACCCATCACAGTACTGACCGGCCCAAAGGCCTCTATATCATGGACTTGGGGACAGTTTAAAGCCCCGTCTGCGCGCAACAGAATCGGCGCCATAAAGGCACCGGTTATGGCATCACCGTCAACCACCTCAAGCTCTTCAATATTGCCATACACAAGTTTGGTAAAGGGAGATAGTTGTGCGATTTTTTCCCGCACTTCCTGCTGTTGTGCCAAACTTGCCAATGCCCCCATTTGAACGGACTTATTGGCCGGGTTACCGATTATCACTTTATCCAGTTGGTTAATAATGGCCTCACTGACCACATCAATTAAAGCATTGGGCACAATGGCACGACGAATGGCGGTACATTTTTGACCGCATTTAACCGTCATCTCACGCACCACCTCATTGACATAAGCCTGAAATTCAGGGGTATCCGGGGTGGCATCAGGTGTCAGTATTGAACAATTCAAAGAATCAGCTTCCATGGTAAATCTCACCCCCTGTTGCTGAATATTGTCCAGGCTTTTTAGGTACTGTCCGGTAGATCTGGAACCCGTGAAAGCCACCACATCCTGACCATCCAATAAATCCAACAGATTTCCGGTCGAACCGCAGATTAACTGCACCGATCCTTCCGGTAAAACGCCCGATGCAATCATTTCCCGAAACATTAATTCTGTTAAATAAGCGGTGTCTGATGCCGGTTTCACAATGGCCGGCATTCCCGCCAATAAAGTCGGCGCCAGTTTTTCCAACATCCCCCAGCAGGGAAAATTAAAGGCATTGATGTGGACCGCCACACCTTGCATCGGTGTGCAGATATGTTGACCGATAAAACTGCCGTCTTTGGACAAAGGCTCATAAGCACCATCAATATAGACCGTATGATCCGGCATTTCACGTCGGCCTTTACCTGAATAAACGAATAAAGTACCAATACCACCTTCAATATCAATCCATGAGTCCTGCCGGGTGGCGCCAGTCGCTTGTGATAAACGATAAAAATCATCTTTTTTGGACAATAAGTGCAGTGCCAATTCCTTTAACATTAATGCCCGTTCATGAAAGGTCATTTGTGCCAAAGAGTCCTGTCCCTTGTCTCTGGCATAATCGCGCATGGCCGCAAAATCTAAACCTTGGCTGGAAATTTTTGCCACGGGTACGCCGGTGATGGCGTTATGACAAATTTGAAATTTTGAATCTGCTTGATGCCATTGCCCTTGAGCAAATGATTGTAATGTTCTCATAATTAAATTATATTCAATGGGTGATAATAACCAGGTCACCATGACCGGGTTCGAGGGCCGTTGCCCGAGTGTTGATACTGCCCGAATACGGTATATTAAAAGCCAAAATCTTGTTCAATGGCCATGGACCCAATGGCTTGTTATGGCGTTTTTGCCAGTAATGATAAAGCCGTTGTCCGGCGGCTGATTTTGCTGTTGTCATGGTCAAATTATAGCACGATGCCAGCAATCAACTCACTCAGATTAACACCCTCAAAAGCCATGCTGTGGTATATTAATGTCACTGACACAACAAGCCATTAACCAGCACCACGTTCATGCCTTTAAATAAGTACATTTTCACACAATTAATTTTATGGACTTTGTTCCTTTTGACCCCTGTGAGCCAGGCTGCAGAGGCCGGCGCAGATAACAGTAACATCCAGTTCATTAACATCACTCATTATGACCAATACCGAGGCTTACTGGGTGAAAAGGTCACACAAATTGACCAAGATGACAGCGGTTATATGTGGTTTGCCACCCACCATGGGCTGAATCGCTTTGACAGCCAGCATTTTACCCACTATAAACAAGACAGTCTGGATGCTGACAGTTTACCCAGTAATAAAATTTCACTGTTTACCCAAACCGCTGAGGATATGTGGCTCAGTTTAAACAACGTTGGCTTGGCACGATTTAACAAAGCAACGAACCAATTCTCACTCATCCCCAAAATCAACCTCGAAGACAGTAACAGTGATCAAGGGATTTTTCATTCGGTGGTGTTTGCTTTGGCGGCAGATCATACTGATCATATTTGGATATTTCAGTTCGATGCCGGGATTTCAGTGTATGATCCAATCACCCAAAGCTACTCACATCTGACCCAAGACAACACCGACTGGTTACATTCGGTGCGATTTTTTGATGCCAAAACAGCAGCCGATGGCCATATCTGGGCGGTGACCTTAGAAGGTTTGGTTTATGACATTGATCCCGTCACCCGTCAAGCTGAAATTTATGGCATTGATGTGGCCGACACCAATGCCAAAGAAGCCCGCATTTACAGCATCAGCCTAACTGCTGATGGTGACAAGTATCTGGCCGCCTATAACGGTGTTTATCAATTTGACACCGATCAAAACCAGTTCATCCAAATTATTAACCGCAGTCACATCGAACAACTGATGGGTGAGCCTTTGTCGGTGCGTAACATCACCGCAGACAATCGCGGACGGCTGTGGTTATCAACTTTAAAAGGCTTGGTTTTATTCACTCAAGGTCAGTTAAGTGAAATCAAGTTCATAAACCAAGGCAGGGTCATTAATGCCACCGTTGATGTGCGTTCGGTGTTTGAAGATCGGGAGCATAATATTTGGGTCGCCAGTGATGATATGGGGGTTTTCAAATTAAACCATCGCTGGTATCAAACAACCATCAAAAGACCTTTTTCCGGTACAGCACCGATTGACATCGGCGATGTATATTATGAGCAAGGTGACTTTGAAGACAATTTGTGGCTGTATGATAAACAGCAACATCAATTGGCCGTTTATCGCTACCAACATGGCCAATTAAAACAGCTGCAGACTTATAACAAAGATCAACAGTTACCTGACAGTATCAATGGCATCTATCTGGACAGCCACTTTGATTTATGGGTTTATTCTGTTAGTGGTTTGTACCGACTAAACCGGGCCAGCCAACAATTTGAATTATTGGATGACAAACCCGGTATCAGTTATATCATGGAAATGGGCAATGAACTCTATGCCGGTCTTTATAATAATAACCATCTATTTCGCTGGCACAAAACACAACAGCAATTAATTGAAATAACCGATCAACCACGGTTAAATGATATCTTAGCGGCCTTCGATATTGATGCAAACGGTCACTTTTGGTTAGTCGGCAACAACGGCTTGGAAGTGATTAATGCAGAAACTCTGGACCCCATATTCAGCTTAGCTGATGTGGAAGGCTTTACCGACATCAAGTTACAAAAAGACAAGGTGTGGCTGCTGTCCAACGGTAAAATTATGCGCTATCGCATACAGGATGATGCCTTAATCAGTGAATCCACCAGTGCCCTCAACCAGCTTATTTCCAGCCACGCCGTATACCAGATTAATTTCATTAATAAGCAGCTGTGGCTTAACAGCCAGTCAGGCTTGTTGGTTATTGACCCAAACAGCAATCAACTCATTGCTCACTACAGCAACCAAGACAACCTGCCCGGACGTCTGTTACAAGAAACCTTTGAATTGAATGACAGCAGTGTCATGGTGGTTACCAATGTAGGGCTGGTACACATTAAAGACCAACCATCAGAGGCACAAAAGAGCACTTCACCGACACTGGTTTTGACCCGGTTACGGCATAACGATACTGAGCTTACTCAACTGGCTGAATTACCCCATAATTACGGCAGTTTACAAGTGGACTACCAGCTGCTGTCGTTCAGCCAACCGGACAGACACCGCTATCAATATCGACTGTCAGCTGACCAGGATTGGCTCGATGCCGGTCAACAAACCAGCCAGAATTTCTACCAACTGCCGGCGGGAAATTACCAGTTACAAATCCGTGGTCAATCCATTGATCAGGGCTGGTCGACACCTTTACAACTTAATTTTCAAGTGGCCAAAGCCCCCTGGAAAACCGATACCGCCTATGGCTTGTATGCTTTATCGACTGTATTGCTACTGGCTTTTATCCTGTTCCTATGGCGCAAACGCTGGCAATATAATTACGAACTAAAGCACGCCCATGAAAAACAGGCTTTTGCTGAAAGCCAACTATCGTTAACCAGTTCACTGGTGCAATCACTGGACGTGAAAGAATTATTTAGCAAAATTAAACAACAAATCGGCAACCACATAGACAGTGACCAAATTGAAGTCTGTTATTGGAATAATCAGAATAATTATCAGGTATTCAGTGACGACAGCCTCACCATCACAGAACAAAACCAGTTGGGTAGTCTGGCGCTGGATATGTTTGAACAAGGTCAAAAATACCAACTTGAATCCGATGACAGTGGTCATCATCTGCGGGTGATGTTCAGCCATGCCGAGGATCGTTTGGGTTTAATCACATTTTACCGGAAACATCAGACATTCAAGAGCAATGTTATTTCTCTGGCCATTGCCTATGCCACCCAATCATCACTGGCGATTGAAAATGCCCGACTGTTTCAGGCAGTTCAGCATTTAGCCGAACAAGCCACCACCTCAAGCCGCGCCAAAAGTGATTTTTTAGCCCAGGTCTCTCATGAAATACGCACCCCTATGAATGGCATCTTAGGGATGAATCAACTGTTATTAGATTCACCTTTAAATGACGATCAACGGGTGTACGCCCAAGCAGTGAGTGAATCGGGTGAACATTTACTCAACATCATTAATGATATTTTGGATTTATCTAAAATCGAGGCGGGTAAATTGGTTTTAGAGCATCGCCCCATTGATCTGGTTGAGCTGGTGGATGAAGTGACCCAATCTTTTATCTCTGTTAGTAAGAAAAAACGCATCGAATTTATTACTTGCCTGGATGCTAATTTATTCGCATATCGCCTGGGTGATGCCACCCGCATTAAACAGATAATTTTTAATTTATTAAGCAATGCCTTTAAATTTACCCAATCAGGTGAAGTCATCTTAAGCTTGCTACCAGGCGATGCCCCTGAAGAAGTTTTGCTGGTGGTTCGTGATACCGGCATGGGTATAGAACAGCATCTCATTGATAAATTATTTGACCCCTTTTCTCAAGCGGACAGCTCCATCACCCGGAAGTACGGCGGTACCGGGCTGGGATTAAGTATTGTCAAACAATTGTGTGAAAAAATGGCCGGTGACATAAACATTGAAAGCCATATCAACCAAGGTACCGAAGTCAGCTGTTTAATAAAAATGGCCTGCAGTCAATCGAGCCATGACAGCGTTAATGTTTGTCACTCCACGGTTTGTTTAGTGGCTGAAGAGTCTCGGGTTAAATCAGCCTTAAGTGAATGTTTGTTGCGCTTAGGTATGGCCATCAGCCATGATATCGATGAACCCTTTGATTGTTTATTTGTGATTGATCAAGGACAGGCATCCCATGACCAGGCCATAAACACAGCCCACCGTGAACTTAAACCGGTATACCTGCTCAAAAGTCAATTACAAAATAACCCACGTCATCAAGGTTCTTTTAAAGTGCTTAACTGGCCTTTTTTGCATAAACAGATTGCCCGCTTGTTTAGCGTTTCTCAAGAAACACTTAAAATCAACAACACCACAACAGCCACAACTCAACCCTTGCATTTATTGGTGTTGGAAGACAATGTTATAAACCAACAGTTGTTGCTGGAATTGCTGGAAAAAGTCGGCCACATGGTGGATATTTTTGATGACCCACAACAAGCACTTAACGCCATTGACAACAGTTATTATGATGCCCTATTGGTGGATTATCACTTACCAAATATGTCCGGTATTGATTTTGTCCTGGCTTGTCGGGAATTGGGCACACGCTGCACCACCATTATCATGAGCGCCGATATTTCTAATGAGTTGAAACAACGCTGTAATCAGCACAACATTGATAAATTACTGATTAAGCCCTTTAAAATCGATGAACTAATGCAAATAATCAGCCCTTAAGATGGCTTGATTGAGTCACAATAAATATCAACCACCTGCTCAAAAAACACGGCATCATCGGCATCAAATCGGTTGAGTTGTGGACTATCAACATCCAAAACCCCACTCATATTATCACCATAAAATGGCACCACCACTTCTGATTGACTGGCAGTATCACAGTAAATATGACCGCTGAATTGTGACACATCCGCCACCACGATGGACTTATTATTGGCAAACGCTGTGCCACAGACGCCCTTACCTATGGGCAGCCGGGTGCAAGCCGGTTGACCATGAAAAGGGCCGAGAACCAGCTCATCAGCTTGTTGAAAATAAAACCCCAACCAATTGACGGAATCCAGGGAATGATACAAAAAAGCCGATAAGTTGGCCGCATTAGCCAAAGGATCGTGTTCACCTTTGAGTAACGCAGCCAATTGCTGTAATAATAGTTCGTGGTCTTTGTTCACTTAGTTTTTATCTTTCAGTAAATCTCTGATTTCCGTCAATAGCAGTTCTTCTTTACTGGGTTCCGGTGGTGCTTCGGGCTTGGCTTCTTCTTTGGCTTTGAGATTATTCATGACTTTGACCACTAAGAATATGGCAAAGGCAATAATCAGAAAATCGATTGCTGTTTGCACAAAAACACCCCATTGCAGTAACACCGGTTCGGCGTTTTCAGTGCCTTCCTTTAAAACAATGGCCAAATCAGTAAAATCAACACCACCAATTAACAGGCCCAAAGGTGGCATCAAAACACCATTAACAAAGGCGGATACGATTTTACCAAAGGCGGCACCAATAATGATACCCACCGCCATATCCATAACATTGCCTTTTATGGCAAATTTTTTAAACTCATTCATCATACCCATATTCATGTCCTCTTATTGAATAATAATTAAAAAAAGCGCCCGTACGTTTTTTAATGGTCACAGACGCTTAAGATTATAACCAAGCCGATTTGGCTTGCGGGTATTTTTTTTGTCACTATTTACAGTGAATAATACATATCAAACTCAACCGGATGGGTGCTCATGCGCATGCGTTGCACTTCTTTCATTTTTAATGCAATAAAGCCGTCAATAACATCATCACTGAATACCCCGCCGGCTTTTAAGAAATCACGGTCTTCATGCAAAGCCTGCAATGCTTTATCCAGGGAGTGACATACCGTGGGAATGTCTTTGGCTTCTTCCGGCGGTAAGTCATACAAATCCTTATCCATGGCAGAACCGGGATCAATTTTATTTTTAATGCCATCAAGTCCCGCCATCATCATGGCGGCAAACATCAGATAGGGGTTGGCCATCGGATCACCGAAACGTATTTCAATGCGCCGTCCCTTGGGATTATTAATAAAGGGAATGCGCACCGAGGCGGATCGATTCTTGGCGGAATAAGCCAGCATCACCGGTGCTTCGAAACCCGGTACCAGGCGTTTATAAGAATTGGTGGACGGATTGGCGAAGGCATTGATGGCGCGGGCATGTTTAAAAATACCACCAATATAATATAAGGCCGTTTGTGATAAACCGCCGTAACCTTCACCAGTGAATAAATTGACCCCATCTTTCATCAAGGACTGATGCACATGCATACCGCTGCCATTGTCACCAATGATGGGTTTGGGCATAAAAGTGGCGGTGTAGCCATAATCATGGGCAACATTGTGCACCACATATTTCATCATCAACACTTCATCGGCTTTTTTCACCAGGGTGTTAAAGCGCATGCCAATTTCACATTGACCCGGACCACCGACTTCATGGTGATGCACCTCAACTTCAAGGCCAATGTCTTCCATCACCTTACACATGGCAGAGCGCAAATCATTTAAACTATCTACTGGTTGAACCGGAAAATACCCGCCTTTATTGCGTGGCCGATGACCCAGGTTTTCGCGGGCATTGGTGCCCGTATCCCAGTGACCTTCACGGGAATGGACTTCAAAATTCATTTTATTGGGTTCGGTGTTCCAGCTGATGCCGTCAAACACAAAAAACTCAGGCTCAGGTCCAAAAAATGCCTCATCAGCGATACCCGATTGTTGCAAATAGGCTTCGGCTCGTTTGGCGATTGAACGCGGGTCACGTTCATAACCTTGCATGGTGTTGGGCTCTAAAATATCACAACGCACCACCAAAGTTGGAAATTGGCTAAAAGGATCAACAAAGGCACTGTCTTCAATCGGCATCAACACCATGTCGGATTCGTTTATCCCCTTCCAGCCGGCAATGGATGAACCATCAAACATTTTACCGTCCTCAAACAAATCCTCATCCACTTGTGAAACCGGCAAAGTCACATGGTGTTCCTTGCCGATGGTGTCACAAAACCGTAAATCAACAAAGTTAATGTCGTGCTCTTTAATTAAATCAAAAATTTTATCGCTCATGGTCAGGCCTGTGTTGAAAGCCAGTTATTGTAAGGGATTGCATCTAAAAATTACACAAAAATCCATGCCAATCTCTGCATCATAATGATTCAAATATGCTGCTTTAGCTGTGCTAAAATTAATCTTAATTAAAGGCCAATAGCAATCTATGATGAAGTCCACTCTCTGTTGTTACATGATGTTATTTCTCTGTGCGTCTGCGGTGGCTTACCAACAGCCAGAACCGGAACAAGTCCTTAAAGACAGTGACCAAACCATCGATGTCAGTAACACGGTTCAGGACCAGGCCATTGCCCAAAGACTGCATAATATCCTGACCAGTTCCGGTCAATTTAAAGACATCGAAATCAGGGTGGAAGAAGGCATTGTGTTTCTCAGTGGTGAAAGCCAATCGCCAGAGTATAAAACCTGGGCCGAAAAACTGGCACAACGCACCGAAGGTGTGATTGCAGTGATTAATCAAATAACCGTATCTGCAGATAATGCCTGGGACTTGCAACCGGCGGTGGATGAAACCGTGTCGCTCTATCACGACTTTGTGCGCACCATTCCGAAGATTATGATTGCGCTGGCTATATTATTGATTACCTGGTTGTTTGCAAAATTAACTTTTGCCATGGCCAGTCGAGTATTAAGTCAGCGCATCAAAAACCCTTTTGTGATGCGTTTAATGGCTCGGTCGATGGCCTTGCCGGTGGTGATTATTGGACTATATCTGGTGCTTCAAGTGACCGGCCTGACGAAACTGGCATTGACCCTGCTTGGTGGTACCGGATTAATGGGCATTATTATTGGCCTGGCTTTTCGTGATATTGCCGAAAACTTTTTGGCCAGCATTTTAATCAGCATCCAACGACCTTTTAAAATTAACGATTACATCAAAGTGGATAACACCGAAGGTGTGGTACAAAGTGTCACCACCCGTGGCACCGTTATAATGACCCTGGATGGCAATCATATTCATATCCCGAATGCCACCATTTACAAAAACACCATCATCAATGTCACCGCCAACCCCAAAATCAGAGAACAATTTACGGTGGGTATTGGATATGACGATGGCATTGCCAAAGCCCAACAGATTGCCGTTGACACCATCTCTGCCCACCCCGCCGTGCTTGATGATCCGCCAGCGCAGGTGTTGGTGGATAATTTAGGTGCTGCCACGGTGAATTTAGTGGTGTATTTTTGGGTCGATGGTGTTAAAAACAGCACCAGTAAAGTCAAGTCAGCAGTGATTCGGTTGGTTAAGCGTGCCTATGATGAGGCCGGTATCAGTATGCCGGATGAAGCCCGGGAAGTGGTGTTCCCTGAAGGTATTCGTGTGTGGACAGAAGATAATTCCGGTCAAGCAGGCGCCAGTAAAACCCCTGACGAACCCTTGAATAACGAAGCGGAAGACAACCTCAGCAACCAAGAAATGGCCAACATTCAACAACAAGCCGAACAACACCAACTAAGCGAGCAAGGCCAAAACTTGATACAAGACGATCTGTGAATCGTTAAAATAAGGACAATAAATCAAAGGCATTGCGACCGGCAAAACGGGCGTCTTTACCCAGGTACTCTTCAATACGCAATAATTGGTTATATTTTGCCATACGATCGGAACGGCACAATGAACCTGTTTTAATTTGGGTGGCTGAAGTGGCCACCGCCAGATCAGCGATGGTGGCATCTTCTGTTTCACCCGAGCGGTGCGAGATTACTGCGGTATAACCGGATTGTTGCGCCAACTCGATGGCGGCCAGGGTTTCGGTTAAAGTACCAATTTGATTCAGTTTAATCAAAATTGAATTGGCAATTTTGCGATCAATACCTTGTTGAAAAATGCTGGGATTTGTAACAAATAAATCATCCCCAACCAGTTGGACCTTATCAGCCAATTGTTCGCTTAAATATTGCCAACCATCCCAGTCGGCTTCATCTAAACCATCTTCAATGCTAATCATGGGATACTGACGCACCCAATCGGCTAAAAATTCTGTCATTTGCTCAGCGGTTAGTTGTTTATTTTCGCCATCCAAATGATACAAACCATCGCGATAAAACTCAGAACTGGCCACATCCAAACCTAAATACACATCCTTTCCGGCTTTATAGCCGGCTTGTTCAATGGCGGTTAAAATCACCTCAACCGCCGCCACATTGGAGGCTAAATTGGGTGCAAATCCGCCCTCATCACCCACAGCTGTGGACAGGCCTTGTTGTTTGAGTACTGCTTTTAGGGCATGAAATATCTCGGTACCGGCGCGCAAACTCTCGGAAAAAGAATCAAAGCCCGTCGGTAACACCATAAATTCCTGCACGTCGACGTTATTATCGGCATGGGCACCACCGTTAATAATATTCATCATCGGCAGCGGCAATTGCAAGTCATCGACGGTGGAGATGCTTTTAAATAAGGGTTGCTGTTGTTCTGCCGCCATGGCATGGGCATAGGCCAAAGACACACCCAATAAGGCATTGGCCCCCAATTTACTTTTATTTTCCGTGCCATCCAAAGCCAATAAAGTCTGATCTAATTGCGACTGACTGGCGAACGCCTTGTTTTCACAGACAGTGGCAATAATGGTGTTGACGTGCTTAACTGCTTTTTGTACTCCTTTGCCTAAATAGCGGCTTTTATCACCATCTCGTAATTCGATGGCTTCTCGGGCACCGGTGGAAGCGCCGGAAGGTACCATGGCACGACCAAAAGCACCGGATTGCAGGGTGATTTCTGCTTCTAAAGTGGGATTGCCGCGTGAATCCAGGACTTCTCGGGCATGGATTTTTTTAATGCCAGTCATCGGTTTCCTCCGCAAACGGTTGACTTTTCACCGTTTCATCAATGGTTTTTAAAGTGGTTAACAATGATTTCATTTGTGATAAACGCACCGCATTGGGCCCATCACTTTTGGCTTGTTCCGGCCGTGGATGGGTTTCCATAAACAGACCGGAAATACCGGCTGCGGTGGCGGCCCGGGCCAGAACCGGAATGTGTTCTCTTTGACCACCGGAAGTACCGCCCTGGCCACCGGGTAATTGCACTGAATGGGTGGCGTCAAACACCACCGGACAACCGGTTTCGCGCATCACGGCCAAAGACCGCATATCAGACACCAGATTGTTATAACCAAAACTGGCACCTCGTTCACAGACCATGATTTGTTGATTACCCGTTGAGCGGGCCTTATCAATGACATTTTTCATATCCCAGGGCGCCATAAACTGACCTTTTTTTAAATTCACCGGTTTACCGGCGGCACACACCCGCAAAATAAAGTTTGTCTGACGCACCAAAAAGGCCGGCGTTTGTAGTACATCGACCACATCTGCCACCTCATCAATGGGGCTGTCATCATGAACATCGGTAATCACCGGCACCCCAATTTGCTTTTGCACTTCTGCCAGAATATTTAAGCCTTCTTCGATACCCAAACCACGAAAAGAATCCAATGAGGTGCGGTTGGCCTTGTCATAAGAGGACTTAAAAATAAACGGAATACCAAGTTGGTCAGTTATTTCTTTTAAGTGTCCGGCGGTATCGATGGCCAGCTGTAGTGACTCGATAACACAGGGCCCGGCCATTAAGAAAAATGGCTGATCCAAACCGGCTTCAAAGTGACATAGTTTCATAAGGGTACTCTCTCATCTTTTTGGCTGTGTTGATAGTTTAACGCAGCTTCAATGTAATGGCTAAACAAAGGATGGCCATCACGGGGGGTGGAGTTAAATTCCGGATGGAACTGACAGGCTAAAAACCAGGGATGATTCGCCAACTCAACAATTTCAACCAATTGACCGTCAGTGGAGTGGCCGGAAATAACCAAACCGGCCTCGGTCAGCTGATCCGCATAACGATTATTAAACTCATAGCGATGCCGGTGTCGCTCGCTGATAATGTCTTGACCATACACCCTGGCAGCCAAGGTATTGGCCGTTAGTTTCGTATCTTGTGCACCTAAGCGCATGGTGCCGCCCAGGTCGGAATGGGCATCACGGTATTCTTTTTGGCCCTGGGCATCCATCCACTCGGTGATTAAACCAATCACCGGATGTTTTGTTTCGGGGTTATTCTCGGTGGTATTGGCATCACTTAATCCACAGACATGTCGGGCGTAATCAATCACCGCGGCATGCATGCCATAACAAATCCCTAAATACGGAATTTTATGTTCCCGGGCTTGGCTTACTGCCCATATTTTACCTTCAAAACCACGGTTACCAAAACCGCCGGGCACCAAAATGGCATCCACACCATCCCAAACCGCAGGATTCGGGTTTTGTTCCAGTTCTTCTGAATCAATGTGTTTAATCCGGACCTTGGCTGATTTTCTGATGCCTGCATGACGCAAAGCTTCATTGAGCGATTTATAGGCATCGCTGTGGTCTAAATACTTCCCAACCATGGCCACAGTGACTTCGTGATCGGTGTTGGCTTCGGCAGCCACCACCCGTCGCCATTCAGATAAGTCAATGGCTTGTCCGTTTAAAGCTAAACGCTTGACCACCAACTCATCAAATCCCTCTTTATGTAACTCCTCGGGGATTTGATAAATATTGGCACAATCCAGAACCGGAATCACGGCTTCTGACTTAACATTGGTGAACAGCGCAATTTTTTGCTGCTCCGATTCCGGAATCGGATGCTCACTGCGGCACAAGAGAATATCCGGCTGAATACCGATTGAGCGCAATTCTTTCACCGAATGTTGAGTGGGTTTGGTTTTTAATTCACCGGCGGCTTTGATATAAGGCACCAGAGTTAAATGCACAAACAAGGTGTTTTCAGGCCCTTCTTCCACCCCCATTTGCCGTATGGCTTCCATAAATGGTAGGGATTCGATGTCACCGACGGTGCCGCCAATTTCCACCATAATGACATCAAAACCATCAGCTGCTAAGCGTACCTTTTCTTTGATTTCATCGGTGATATGCGGAATCACCTGAACCGTACCGCCCAAATAATCACCCCGACGCTCTTTACGAATCACATTTTCGTATATCTGTCCGGTGGTGTAATTATTATGGCGCGACATTTTGGTGCGCACAAAACGCTCATAATGACCCAAATCCAAATCAGTTTCAGCACCATCTTCGGTGACAAAAACCTCACCGTGTTGGAACGGGCTCATGGTGCCGGGATCGACATTAATATAAGGGTCAAGCTTCATCAACGTGACTTTCAGGCCACGGGCTTCCAATAGCGAGGCCAATGAAGCGGCAGCAATTCCTTTCCCCAATGACGACACCACGCCACCGGTCACAAATACATACTTAGCCATAACGGTTAATTATTAGAGACATACGTTACAATGAGCAGCACACACCAATCAAATGAGGCAATAACCTTGATGAAAAGTGAACACCAGAAAGGACGTGTATTATAGCCGATGGCTGGAATTAAAAGAAGTGTTGCGGTTGATAACTTATTAACAATCCCGACACTCAGAATTAGCCCGATTATTTCAGATCACTGTCATAAGCTCACATCTCAAGCTTCCACAAGCCTCGACTGATGACTAAGGCCCATCAAAGCCATCACGGAAAATCAAATCCACAAACTCAAAACCATTGCGGAAAATTAAATCATCAAGCAATTTAAAAACATAAGCAGAACCGGAGCTGTTACCATTATCGTTATCTCCATACGCGCCAATTAAAACCCGGTCACTGGATAGACTGACCGAAAAACCAAAATAATTATTGAATGCACCATCACTGGCAATCAACTTATCCGCTTCAATCCAACCACCACCTTGTAATTCAAACAGATAGGCTGAGCCTGAATCGTTACCAATAGCATCATCAAAATAAGCACCAATCAAAGCCCGAGCACCGAACAGGCTGACTGTGTGACCAAAATAATCATTCGCAGAACCATCAGCGGCAGTCAGCTTGGCTGTTTCAGCCCAAGTGCCACCACTTAAATCAAAAACATAAGCAGATCCTGAATAACTGCCCTTATCATCATCACCATATGCCCCGATCAAAGCCCTGTCACCATAGAGACTGACTGACCAACCAAAATAATCACCGGCTGCACCATCACTGGCAAGTAGCTTATCTGTTTGGCTCCAACTGCCGCCTTGTAAATCAAACACATAGGCAGCACCTGAATTACTGCCATTATCTTCATTACCATAGGTTCCAATTAATGCCCGGTCACCGGAAAGACTGACTGAAAAGCCAAAATAATAAGTAACATCATTGGCTATCAGCTTGATTGTTTCAGCCCAGCTGCCGCCTTGTAAATCATAGACATAGACGGAACCTATATTACTGCCATTATTATCTCGAAAAGCACCGACTAAAGCCCGATCGCCGGACAGACTCACAGAATAGCCAAAATAATCATTGGCGGCACCATCACTGGCCATCAACTTAGCCGTTTGGCTCCAGCTGCCGCCTTGTAAATCAAACACATAGGCAGAACCTGGCTTTGTACCAACACCATGTGCGCCAATTAATGCCCGGTCACCGGAAAGACTGACTGAGGAACCAAAACGATCTTCAACGTCACCATCGTTGGCAAGCAGCTTGGCCGTTTCAGTCCAATTGCCACCAATTAATTCAAAAATATAAGCAGCGCCAGAATCGGTGCCGTTGTCATCATCAAAAATAGCCCCAATCAAAGCCCGATTTCCGGACAGACTAACCGACCAGCCAAAATATTGATTGGTTACACCATCAGCAGGCAGTAATTTTGCCTCCTGAACAGCCACTTGTAACGAGGCCCAGTTTTGATTGCTGATACCTTCAGGTCGTTGTTGGTCAAAAGCCCAGGCCTGACAGTGGAACAGACCCAGCAATAAAACTAAAATAAACGTATAAGGAAATAGTAAGATGCGCATACACAGCCTTTAATTAAAAAATTATTTATATAAGCTAACACAAATTAAGATTTATTTAAACTAAATTTGCTAAGGCGGCCTTTGATTTATATAAACAAAATAAACTTTAATTTCATTATAAAGGTTTTATCGGCTCTCAACCCAAGGTTTTTCTATACAGATCAACAAAATAGGTCTCATATCATCTCTAACCATTGATTAACTCAATATCTATACACACATCGCTACGACCTGGCTGTTCCTCTTTATAGTGACATTTACTGTCAGTAAAAACCTCGGCCGGGATTGTTTATTGCGGTGTTGAAAATTTTAACCTGACCATTAATGATGATCATTGTTATATAGATTTGCTTTAGTGGAACACCCACTTCCTTGTGGGCGAGCTAAGAACTTAAACTTTATTGATCCAAGGTAAATTCTATTTTTTGCACCACTTGATAAGGCACAATTTTGCCATCCACTGTTTTGGGATGGAAGGTCCATTTATAAACGGCTTTTTTGGCGGCTTGTTCGAACATGCCACGCGGTTCAGCACCTAAAATAGAGATGCCGGAAACACGGCCTGTGATATCCACATTAATCAGAACCTCAACCCAACCTTCGGCTTGGCTGCGCATGGCTTTTTGGGGATACATGGGTGCAAACCCGGATTTCAGTCCGCCATTCTGATGACTAACAACGCCCATGTCGTTGCCTAAACCGGTGTGGCTATAATCTTTATAAAGCTCGATGCCTTTGATGTCCACTTTGCCCGGCGGAATCCGCGCCACATCGCTGTCATTGTTGGCAACATCTATGGTTGGCATAGCAGGTGGTTGGCTGACTTCTTGCTTTTCCGGTGGTTTCGGTGGCTCTGTTCTGTCCGGGATTTTAATGTCCGGTATGTCTTTAACAAAATTAAAGGCAATGTTGGTGTTGGCATGGCTTGGCTTAAATTCAGCCGGTGTTAAAAAACTCAACATCAATAAAAATAAGCCAATGGCGACAATAAAACCCAGGAACCCGGATAAAGTGGAGCGAATCATGGTCTGCATAGTCTGTCCTCTTCTCAAGTGTGCGTTATGCACAAAACCCCCGCTTTCATCACAGCTAAAATAACCGCCGTTATAATTTGTGACCCCCGGTTTTTGATTTGGTTTAATAAAATTGACAATTCGAGTAAAGTAAAGATACCTTGCAAATACATTTAATCCCTGTAGTGCATAAAAAAGAAATCCAAATAAACATTGTCATATCGACCGAGCGAAGCGAGTGGACGCCGCCAAGGGTGGCGGTGTTAGAATCGAGACAGGATCGGAGATCGAGATATCTCCTAACGATGGCCACTCATGCCAAAACTTGGGAGATTCCTCCATGCGCTTCGCTTAGTCGGAATGACATTACGTTTTACGGATTAAGCAAACAGGCTTTTAGATTAATCAATTCTCCAAAATACCACATGTATTAAATGTCTGAAATAATCGTATTCAACAAACCCTATCAGGTGATGTCACAGTTCACCGACGCGCAACAGCGCGCCCATTTAGGCGATTACATTGAACAACCCGGATTTTATCCGGCCGGACGTTTGGATTACGATTCTGAAGGCTTAATGCTGCTCACAGACGACGGCGTATTACAGAATAAAATCAGTGGCAGTGACTGGCACAAAACCTATCTGATTCAAGTCGAAGGCATTCCCAAAGCCAAGGACTTAACGCGATTAAGGACAGGCATCACCATCAAAGACTATCAGGCGAAAACCGTGGATGTGGCGGTGCTGGCGAAAAAACCCGGCTGGCTCTGGTCACGTAATCCGGCGGTGCGTTTTCGCAAAAAAATCCCCACCAGTTGGCTGACAATTACTTTGGATCAAGGAAAAAACAGACAAGTCCGGCATATGCTGGCAGCGGTCAATTTACCGGTATTACGCTTAATTCGAATCAAAATGGGCACCATTGAATTGGCTGATTTACAACCGGGTGATTGGCGCTGGCAGTCGATTTAGTTAAACCAATCCCGGCTATCCACTAATGTGATTGTGGCAGATTCTGAGGCATCAAGCTGTCGCCAAATTTCAGCCATTGTTTGCCCGCTTTCCGGGTGTGTTAATTCTGATGCCAGATCAAATAATGGCTTGAGCACATAGGCCCGTTTGGTGAGTTCCGGGCGGGGTAAACGTAGCTTGTTATGCTTTAAAACACCATCACCCGCCAATAAAATATCCATATCCAGATAACGGTTGGAAAAGCGGCTTTGTTGCTGACTGCGACCACAGGCATATTCCAGTTGCCGCAACCACTTTTTCAGTGCCAGAGGTGTAAAGACGCTGTCAAAAGCCACCACCATATTATAAAAATCCGGCCCTACAAAACCATAGGCCGGTGATTGATAGACCGGTGAACAGGTGACATGCCCAAAAGAGGCTTGTAAAAATCGAATGGCGCAAGTTAAATGGGCCCGGCGATTGAGGTTACTGCCCAGTGATAGATAATAACGAATACGTTGTCTATTCACCGGGCCGTCATGTCCATGTATTTAATTATAAGAAAAAGGTTGGATTCTTGGTCACCGCCACCGCCACAATATAAATAAAAGTCAAGGTTGCCAATAAATACCCGACCCATCGCATTTGACCGCGACCACGCATGGCCAAAACACCAAAACCGACATAGAAAAATAAGGCCACAACCTTGGTGGTTAGCCACGGTGAATTAGCCATGGTAAAGCTCACCATTGCTGCCACAGTAATACCCGTGATTAATAATAAGGTATCAATCACATGGGGGGTGATTTTATAGAATTTACCGGGTTGCCGGGCTTTTACGGCAAAGGCCCAATAGCGGTATTGAAAAAGAAGAATACTGATTACTGCCAATAAAGCATGGGTGTGTTTTAAAGCCGGGTACATGGGGTTTCCTTTTTAAATTTAGTCAGGCGTTATCTTATCAGAAGTTATCGACCGCTGTCAGTAAACAGATGGCTTGTGCCGCCATGCCTTCTTCACGACCAACAAACCCAAGTTTTTCGGTGGTGGTGGCTTTCACACTGATTTGATTGTTTTTCAAGTTTAAAATTTTAGCCAGTTTATCTTGGATGGCTACTTTATAAGGGCCGATTTTGGGTTGTTCCACCATAATCACCGTGTCAATATTGACAATTTGATAACCGGCCTGTTGCACCAATTGTAGACAATGGCGCAAAAAGGCGGCACTGTCACAATCCGCCCACTTGGGATCACTGGGTGGAAAGTGATCACCAATATCACCCAAGGATAAAGCCCCCAGCAGGGCATCACAGACGGCATGAATCAGTACATCACCGTCAGAATGGGCCACAAAACCACGGTCAAAAGGAATTCGCACATTACCAACCATCAGATGATCGCCCTCGCCAAAGGCATGCACATCAAAACCCAATCCTACGCGCATATTATTCTCCCTGTAACGTCGTTAAATGGCTTAAAAAAGACTCAACCTGAGGTAGCTGTTCAGCCCGCGTCAGTTTAATGTTACTGGCCCGACCTTGAACCATCAGTGGCTGCACACCCATTGCTTCCATCGCTGATGATTCATCGGTGATGGTTATTCCTTGTTCAGCAGCAGCCGTTAAGGCCGCCAATAAATCACCCAATGGAAACATTTGTGGGGTTAAGGCCGCATACACCTGTTCACGGTTGATG
>QQUO01000328.1 GCA_008501575.1 Pseudomonadota bacterium | reverse complement strand
TTTGTTGCCAGTCAGTCAGAAAATGCCCAAAAATCACTGGTTGAATTAGTAAAACGCTATGGCCAGGCGAATACTGATCAAGCCGATGTGATTGTGGTGCTTGGCGGGGATGGCTTTATGTTGCATAGTTTGCATCAATACATGTACCAAAAAATACCCTTATTCGGATTACGCCGGGGCACGGTGGGTTTTCTTATGAATGATTATGAACAACATGATTTGGTTAAACGGATTGAACAGGCGCAGAAAACCATTCTACATCCATTGTCCATGACTGCCGAAAAAGTCAGTGGTGAAGAATTTAATTCACTGGCCATTAACGAGGGGTCGCTGTTACGACAAACCAAGCAGTCTGCCCATATCGAAGTAAAGATTAATGGGCAAACCAAGATTGAAAACCTGGTGGGTGATGGCGTGATGGTGGCCACTCCGGCCGGTAGTACTGCTTATAATCTATCGGCACATGGTCCGGTGATTCCCTTGGGTACCCAGGTATTGGCGATAACACCGATTAGCCCATTTCGACCGAGACGATGGCGCGGTGCCATAATTCCAAGCCATGCTGAAGTTTGTTTTAAAGTCAAAAGTCATCACAAAAGACCGGTGGCTGCCACCGCGGATAATTTTGAAGTGCGGGATGTCAAACGGGTGACCATAACAGAGGCGCGAGAAATTGAAATTGAAATGTTGTTTGATGAACATCATAATTTGGAAGATCGAATCATTAATGAGCAGTTTGCCTAATATATGTTAACCCTGGCCATTTCATCACGCACCTTGTTTGATTTAGATGAGGCCCATAAAATCTTTTTAACCCAGGGAATTGCGGCCTATCGGACATTTCAACTGGCCCATGAAGATGAACCGCTGGAGCCGGGTGTGGCGTTTCCATTGGTGCATAAGTTACTGAATATTAAACACCCTGAAAGCGGTGATGATTTGGTGGAAGTGGTGTTGGTGTCGCGCAATAATGGTGACACCGGATTACGCATCTTTAATTCCATCGAGCATCATGGTTTGAATATTTCCAGGGCGGTGTTCAGTAATGGCGGCTCACCCTATGATTACTTGCCGGCTTTGGGTGTGGAGTTGTTTCTGTCGGCACATAATTCAGATGTTATCGGGGCCATTAAAGCCGGTCATGCGGCTGCTCATTTAATGACTCGAAAATCCGTTAAGTCTGATGACCCTCAGGTGCGAATTGCTTTTGATGGGGATGCCGTTATTTTTTCTGATGAATCAGAACAGGTATATCAGTCTGATGGTCTGGAGGCTTTTCGACAGAATGAACATGCCCTGCAAAACCAACCACTGACCCCCGGACCATTTGGTGCTTTTTTGAAAAAATTACATGATCTGCAAGCCATTTTCCCGTCCGGTGAGTCACCCATTCGAACCGCACTGGTGACCGCCAGATCGGCACCGTCTCATAAGCGCGTTATTTTAACGTTGCGGAGTTGGGGCATACGCATTGATGAGGCTCTATTTTTGGGAGGGCAAGATAAATCGGCATTTTTAAAATCTTTTCGTGCCGATATTTTCTTTGAAGATCAGCTGACTTATGTTAAAACAGCTTCCGAGCATACCGCCACCGGCCATGTGCCCTATGGAATAACCAATAAGCAACCCATTAAAAATTCAGAAAAATCATGATATTAAACCGTTTAATTATAACCACCCTGCTGTTACTTATTGCGTTCAATGGCCAATCAACCATTGTTCGTTTTGAAACCAATATTGGCAACATTGACATCGAATTATATGATGAGCAAGTACCCATTACCGTGCAGAATTTTTTGAATTATGTGAACAATGGTGATTACGATGGTACCGTCATTCATCGGTCTGTTCCCGGTTTTATTATCCAGGGTGGTGGTTATCGTTATTCTGGAAGCAGTGTCTTTCAGACGGTTGCAACTGACCCGGCGATTATTAATGAGGCTGAAATTTCTAACACAATGGGAACCATTGCAATGGCCAGAACCAATGCACCAAACAGTGCCACCAATCAATGGTTTATTAATTTAACTGATAATTCCGGTGTTTTAGATCCGAGCAATTCCAGTGCAGGGTATGCTGTATTCGGAAAAGTAACCCGGGGTTTTGAAGTGGTCAAGTTAATAGAATCATTTCTGCGGGTTAATTTTTCCTCAAGTAACTTGGGGCAAATAACCAATGAATTTCCAATTTATGGCTTTTTTTCGGGCAGTGCAGTCACTTTAGATAATACGGTTGAAATTAATCGTGCGTATGTACTATCAGATAAATTCCAAATCAATGCCGGATTGTCCGGTGCTTGGTTCAATCCTGAGACCAATGGTCAGGGCATTTACTTAGAAGTTTTGCCGTCAGTAAATATGCTGATTTCAGCCTGGTTTAGCTATGATTTATTGCCGCCGGAAACACGCCACAAAAATGGTATTGGCGCCTCAGAACATCGTTGGTTTACCATGGAAGGTCAATACAATGAGGATACGGTGGAATCGATATTAATTCTCACTGAAGGTGGCTTGTTTGACAGTGGTGAACCGGTTAATTACAGCTTATATGGTTCTGTGAGCATAAAGTTCAGCAGTTGTAACCGCGCTGTGATGAGCTATGAAATCATCGAACCTGCCATTTCCGGCAGCATTCCTTTACAGCGCCAATCTGATGCAAATTTAGCCTTGTGTCAACAATTGGCTGCTCAGGCCAATCAAGGTGTCACACCGTAATCAATGTGCTTTTGACCTTTAAACCGTTCAGGAAGCCAATGATCCACCGCCCATTGAATGAGTTGTTGCTGGGTCATGGGTTTATGAGGCAAATCCTGGTTTAATAAGTTAAGTGCAAGTCGTGTGACTTGTGTGGGGTCTTCATGACTAACTGCTGTGGCATGATTCTGCTTGCTCAATTTATGGCCTTTTTGATTGACGACGATGGGAAAGTGGGCATAAGCCGGTGGTGTCAGCCCAAGCTTTCGATGCAGATAGATTTGGCGTGCGGTGGAATCCAGGATATCGATGCCCCGAACCACGTGATTAATGCCGGACAGATGATCATCAATAACCACCGCCAGTTGATAACTGAACAAACCATCTTTACGCACAATATTAAAATCACCACATTGTTGTTGCAAATGCTGTTGCTGCGGACCTTGATAACTGTCATTAAAATAAATGGTGTCGGTATCGGTTATCAGGCGAATTGAATGGGGTTCCTGTTCGCTGATTGATAATAAGCGACAATGTCCCGGATAGGTCGAATGGCCACTTAATTGTTTACGGGTGCATCGGCATCGATAGGTCAGTCCTAAATCGGTTAATTGTTCTAAAGCCTTTTGATAGTGTTGTTGTTGCTTGCTGTCCGTTTGATAGATGACTTGACCATCCCAGGCCAATTCATAAGCCTGTAAGGTTTTGAAAATACGCAGGTCGGCATCGACCACGGTTCGGCTGCTGTCCACATCTTCAATACGCAGATACCAATAGCCGTTATGGCTTCGGGCATCACAATAGCTGACCAGTGCGGCTAACAGCGAACCAAAGTGCAAGTCACCGCTGGGTGAGGGTGCAAAACGACCACGGTATACGGACGCTTTTTTACTCAACGGGTTCCATGGTTTTCATGGGTTCGCCGATAAAGTTGCCTTGGATAAAGTTAACTGACATTTTCCACATAACACTCATGGTGTTGGCATCTTCAATAAACTCACAAATCACCTGTTTACCCTGGTTGTGGGCTTTTTGGACAATGGTTTTAACTTTTTCCTGGGTCTCAGGATTATCCACCAAATCAGTCATAAAGGCTGAATCAATTTTAAGTAAATCCACCGGGAAATGTTTCAGAATACTGAAAGAATTGAGTCCTGAGCCAAATTTTTCAACCACAATTTTACAATTTAAGGCTTTGATGGCTTTGATAATGGGTTTCATTTTAGTGGCATGGGTGACCAATTCACTTTCTTTAACCTCCAAGGCCAGTTTTTGTCCGGCAACGCCATATTGTTTCAATTGATCAGCCAACCAACTTGGGAAAGCCGAATCAGTGAGTGACTCTGATGAGATTTTCACAAACAGGGTAACCTCAAAGTCAGCCTTTTTAATGGCCTCAATGGCTTTCGTTAAGACCAGACGATCAATGTCATGGATAAACCCGTATTTAATGGCCACCGGAATAAATTGTTGCGGATAAATAAGCTGGTCGTCATCAGATTTTAATCGCACCAGGCATTCATAAGATTGACTTTCGTCACCATCAATATTGACCACCGGCTGGTAGTGCAGCACAAAGCGATCATTTTCCAAACCACCGGTAATGCGATCTATCCAGGCTTGTGAAGCGGCGCGGGCTTGTTTTTCTTCTTCAGCAGGGTCAAACACAGCCACTTGATTACCGCCATCCTTCATCATGTTTTCCATTAAATCTGTCAACACTTTAATGACATTGTTGACAGATTGACTTTGCGGGGTTAATTGGGTGACAGCAATGCTCACCGTACAGTTGGTTGAAGTGTCCCCGGCATTAAATATCTGATCGGTGATTAGGCGAACCATTTTATCCGCCGCTTTTTCAGCCTTTTCGATATTGGTTTTAATTTTCAGCAAAAATAGCGCATCATTGTAACGACAGTAGACGGTATCAGGTCCAAATTTACTTTGTAAAAATTCAGCCACATTGGCAATAAATAAATCAAAGTTACCAATGCCCAATTCTTTTTCTAATTGGCGTTCATGGTCAATTCCAATCATCAATAAACTGTCGCCGGGGCTGCTGCGGGCATGATCAATGTCATCAGCCAACAGCTCGTGGATATAACTGCGGTTAAAGAATTTAGTTAACAGATCCTTATTTTTGATTTCAAACAGTTCTTTTTCCACTTCCGGATCAACCGATGGCAGATTAATAATAAACTGCGCACATTGCTCACCCTTTAAGGTGGCTTTTGAGACTTCGATTAAGCCGTCAAAGTGATCGCCTTGTGCGGTTATCAATTGAAAATTTAATTGTTCATCAGGTAGGATGTTTTTATTTAAATCCCGCAACACTTTTTTGGCTTTGGCGTCATCGTCCTTGGCAATCATGTTTAAAAACGGGGTGACTTCTAATTCCTCGAAGTCATCGTATTTAAACAGCTCTTGATCGGACTGGTTGGTATAGGCGTGCATGCCATCGTGGATATAAGCGATGG
>QQUO01000307.1 GCA_008501575.1 Pseudomonadota bacterium | reverse complement strand
AAACAAGCCGTTTCCTATGCTGAGTTTAAACAATTGGTGGAAGAACATGCGGATTTCAAACCTTGTACTTTAGATAGTTTAGCGGCATGGTTAAAGAATAAGCCGGAGGTGAAAATCATCACTGACATCAAATATGACAACCTCAAAGGCATACGGTTAATCATTGAAAAATATCCTCAGTTACAGCCACAGTTCATCCCACAATTTTACCAGGTTGAAGAATACCGACCGTTAAAGAATATGGGCTTCGATGATTTGATTTGGATTCTCTATCAGTATCAAGGCAGTAAAAAATCAGTGCTTAAACACAGTCAGGAGATGGATCTATGGGCCGTCAGTATGCTGGTTAAACAGGCCAAAAGTAAAACCTTGCAACAGTTGTTAAAGCAACACCGTATATTTGTTTACACCATCAATAAAACCGAAACCATGCGGCATTTAGTGAATAAATACCGGGTGTCAGGTATTTATACGGATTTTTTGCCGATTCACTGACCTTTATAATTTAAAATACGGCGAAAAATTTACTGACATGTAAATTGTGATTACAATAAGTGCCTGATTAAGTGAATGTGTATAGTATGATGTTCCGGTTAATATAATATGAAAATGTTAAAAGATATAATCAAAATGAAAAATCTGTTTTTACTGATATTATTACTGACCATAAATTTGACTTTTGGACAATCTGCTCCAAAAGATGAAACGATTGCAAACCCTAATTATGACGGTATCCTGGCTGAAAAATTAGGCGGTGATGATTATGGCATGAAAAGCTATTTCTTGGTCATTCTTAAAACAGGAACAAACACCACCACTGACAAAGAATTAATCAGTAAAAGTTTTCGGGGACATATGGACAACATTAACCAACTGGTTGATCGTGGTAAACTCATCGTTGCAGGGCCTTTAAGTAAGAATGAACATAATTACCGGGGAATTTTTATTTTGAGCAATATCGAGTCTCTTGAAAAAGCAAATGCACTATTACAAACTGACCCTGCCATAAAAAACGGACTTTTAAATTACGACATTTTTACCTGGTATGGTTCAGCTGCACTACCTGAATACTTACCATTTTCCGATAAAATTTGGAAATTAAAACCATAAATAATAACAGCATAGATTCGTTATACTGATATCTTCTTATTTTATTAATTGGAGCTCAATTAATTCAGAGGGCACTTGGGTCTGATTTTATTTTGACTTTATCAAAATGTAAATTGCGAACACGACCATTAGACACTTTGCAAGCCGTGACCACACCATTTGAATCTCTAACAAATTCAACTTGTCCGAAAAACCAAGCTTTACCTGAAAAAACATCTTTTTTTATTGGGATTAAATTAAAGTCACTTAATCGGCTGTGTTTTGCAACCAATGTATCATCGACAACAATAAACCGATAAGTAGTTGATAGCTCCCGGCTATAGAAGTCACCCGTAAAGTCAGAGAGATTGACAGCCGATTTGTCGAACTTATCTAATCGTTTTGCTTCGGTTATTTGCTCACCTTGATGAACCTTTAAGGATTTTATATTCCCAGCATCATCGGCAATAAACTCAACTTTCCGATCTAAACCTTCAACATCAAATTCTGTGGTAGACAAAGGCTGTAATAATTGACGTGAGGACAGTGCGGAAGCTTGGGCAAATAATTGCCCATCATCTAAACTGATGTTGATGATTAGACCTGGCCTTATCTCGAATTCTCCCTCATAGGCTGATAATATGTTTTGGTCAACATTAATGTGTTCGGCTGTGTCTTTTGCTTTTGTTGGTTTAACTTTGATTTTATCTTCAAGATAGATATCCACAATTTGATGCGCCATTCTCGCAGAATTAAAATCAGCTGAATTACTGAATACTATGACTGCGAAATTTTCATCAGGATAACGGGATAAAAATGTTCGATAGCCCGCATCTGCTCCGCCGTGCTCAATCTCTTTTAAGCCTTTGTATTCACCCACAAATTGACCCAGTGCGCCTCCAAATGTTTCACCATTATTAAGAACGGCAGGTGTGTTCATGGTATTGATTATGTTTTTATCGCCAACGGTCAATGTGGAAAAATTCATTGCCCACAGACTTAAATCCTCAACGGTGGTAAATAGGCTGGTCGCGCCCACATTGGCATAATTTAAGACACTTTTTTTAAAGCCTGCACCGTCTCCATAATAGGAATAGGTTCTGTTTTTAACAATTTTTTCATGGTCGTCATAAAACAGGGTGTTATTCATTTTGAGTGGCGTGAAAATATTCGCTTGGGTAAATTCAGCAAATGATTCACCGGATATTCTTGATACCACTTCGGCCAACAGAGTGAACCCGGTATTACAGTAAACAAACTCTTCTCCCGGATTAAAATTCAATTCCTTTTGCTTACTAACCAGTTTTAATACATGCTCTTTGGTAATCACATCATCCATTCGCCAACCGGCCATGGACAATAAATTCCATTGATCTCTTAATCCGCTTGTATGAGTGGCTAAGTGTCTTAATGTAATTGTCTTGCCAAAATCCGGAACTTCCGGAATATATTTTCGGACATCATCATCCAGGCTTAATTTGCCTTGTTTTTCCAATAATAGAATTGAGAAAACCGTGAACTGTTTTGAAATGGAGGCAATGTGAAATATGGATGCGGGCGTGATTGGAATGTCATATTCCAAATGAGCCAAGCCGAAACCTTTTTTATATATTATCGAGCCATCCTTAACCACAGCAACTGCGGCACCGGGCGTTTCATTGTTGTCCCAAGGGGTAAAAATTTCATCAACTTGTTCCTTCTTTGAACGGGCTTTGCGTTTGATGACTGCAAGAGTCAAATCATAACGGCCTGATAATTGTTTGTCGTTAATTGGTGACACCACAATGCCATATATTCCTCGCTTAGTTGAGCTAATGGTAAAGAGTTCAGGGCCATTTTTTCCGTTAGGACTATCAAAATCTGCAATTTTATTGCCTTTATAATCATAAGTGGTAACGATGAGATCGACATCTTTTTGTATCAGCTTAAAAAAAGCAAATTGATTTTTTTTTAAGTTAATGGTGTAAAGGTGATTTTCAGCAGCTGTGATTTCTGAAGTGATTGTTTTGCCTTTGATTAGTTTTCCTTTTTCAATTTGAGCATGACTTGTGTTAAGAGCAATCACTAATAAAAGTGGCAATAAAAATCTAATTAAGGATGGTTTCATGGCAGTGTTATTGTGTGTGCGGACTTTAGGGTAACTTATTCTATTTTAAGAAACAAGCTAAGGGAATAACGTATCTATTACACAAGTTGGCTTACTTGATTACAGGAGATACCCGGTGAAATTTTGCTGCTCAGTTTTGGTAATTGGTTACGGTTGCTGATAATGACGACCCAGGCCAAAATAAAGTTTGGCGATTTATCCAAACCGACGCAATAGTGCTATTGCAGCCAAAAAGGAAATTAAATAACTTTAATGCTCAAGTAATGAATTTTAGGGGTGCAATCAGAAGTGCGCATTAACACCCAGGAAAAACCCATCTAAACGGTTATCGTAGAGCAGGTTGTAATTGTCGCTTTTGTTGAAATCGACATTAAGCGAGCGATAGCCGAGGGTGGCACCAAGACCCATTTTGGTTTCGTAATTCAGCCCCATTTCGATGTCGGTGACATCATTGCTGTCGATACTGAGGGTTTGGATGCTGCTGAAGGCGGAAAAGCCGGTCAAGGGCAAATCAAATTGGCCTTTGACGTAAAGTAAGGGGATCCATTCATCGATTTTTTCTCGGCCTTGAACCATGGCTGAAACATGTATTGGGTGGTGGCCATCAAAATACTTGACACTGACACCGACATCTAAATTAACCCAGTTATCAAGCAATTCATAATATAAGGTCAAGTCGGTGTGGCTTAAGTCAGTGGTGGTGTTTGCTTGAATGATTTGAGGGAATCCATCTATATCAAGCACTTGCATGGTGCCTGACACATCGCCTTTGATTGTGTTGTGTTGAACTTTAACGTTGGGCACGAAAGGAATCGGGTGTTCTAAGGCAAAGTAAAATATGTTGCCTTTCTCAGAACGATGTTCATCAGAAAAATTGGCTCGAATGCCGTCGGCTAAATCATGTTGCCAGTGATTAACGCCGGCATATAAGCCTAAGATGGTGTCGGCTTTAACCGTAGTTAGGCTGGCAATAAACAGAAGATAAGTGCAAAGAATTCGTGGGATTTTCATGAGTTTGATGTATTGGGAAGGGCTAAAATGATAAAAGAATTCTAATGAATTCGGTTAGCAAGCGCAAGTTTAGCTTTCAATTAATCTTGTTAATCAAACTCAATGGTTTGAATGTCTTTCCATTTGAGCCATTGATGTTGGTTATTGCTGGTAATCAGGATACCGTTGTTGTCGTGGTTGACGCTGTGGCTGCCATAGGCCTGTAATGTGCTGCCATCATGTAAGCTTAAAGTTGTGGATAAGTCATTGATAATAACCATTTTTTTGATCAACCGTAAGGGTATTTGCCGCTGATGATTGTTGCTTTTTATGGTAATGAGTTCGGCGTTGCTTTGCTGATTTAAATCGAAGGCCATTTGATCGGCTTTGATTTTTTGACCGTTTTTTAAAGTGACGGTACCTGCCAGGGGTCGGGTGTTATTGGCGTAATCATGAAATGTCAGCCAATTCACTTCAACCGGTTCTATCACCAGTTTTTGAAATTGTTGCCAGTTAATTTCAACGCGACCTAAATCGGGATGGTCGAGCCAAATCCCTCGATTACTCATATTTACATCGTTGGTGCCCGTTAATGTGAGTGTTTTACCATCACGCAATACCACCGTGGATGCTTTGTTGTTTTTTTCAATACTGAGAATATCGGCAAATTTAATTGCATATTCTTTTTGGTTTTGCTGACCATCCAGTTCTTCAAAACCAAGCCGTTCATCTTTATCCCACATGATACGTCCCTGAAAATGCCCAAGGTCAGTGCTTAACGTGCCGTAAATGCCATCGCCCCAGGTTTTGGCATTATTAGGGGCCGGGTTGAATGTGACTTTCTTCAGTTCGTCTAAATCAAATGAGCGCTCTTCACCTTCAGGGCTTTTGATTTGCAGCGTTGCGCGCAGGTCATTGGCGTTATCCTGACTGGTTATGGTGGTGCCATCATGTAAGCTTATCACAAACACACCCTGGTTTATTTCAATGTGCTTAATGGCGCCAAAATAAACGCTGAATTCGGGTGGTTTAATGCCTTTACCG
>QQUO01000156.1 GCA_008501575.1 Pseudomonadota bacterium | reverse complement strand
TGCCGAAGGTGTGTTAATCAGTGATGTGATGCCAGAATCCATTAGCAACGTTACATGGTCTTGTTCTGCGACACCTGAAGTTGGCTTGTTGTTGCCCAGTGATGGTCTAAATGACTTCATTCTGTACCAGGATTTAGACAGCTATTCAGATATCGTTTTCAATGGCAGTGGTACTAAAGCCTTTATATTGGGTGAACTTGGTTTCGATACCGCACTCATTAGTTATCAGCGTGATCCACGAGATGGCGCGTTAACAGAAATGTATCGCGTGTTAAGTTCTGACACCGGTATTAACGGATTAACAGGTGCCAATCGGCTGGTTATGAGTCATGACCAGCAGAGTCTTTATGTCAGTTCTCCGGTTGATGATTCTTTATTGTATTTTAGTGTTGATGGCAGTGGTGAATTAAGCCTGGAGCAAATTTTAATTGATAATGTTTCAAACATTAACGGCTTAGGCGGGGTTGCTGATTTAGTCTTGTCATCGGATGATCGGTATATTTATGCAGCCTCACCTTTCGATAATGCCATTGCGGTCTTTAATCGTTCGTTATCGTCCGGTCTGCTCAGTCAAGCCGGTTTACTGTCCGGTGTTGAAGGGCTTAATGGTGTTAATAATTTAAGTCTGCATGAAAACGGTCAAATTTTGTTTGCCAGTGCCAGCTTGAATCAATCCCTGGCGGCTTTTGACCGCAATCACAGCAGTGGTTTATTAACGGTTGCTGGGGTCATTCAAAATTTCGAAATATCAAGTGTTGGTTTAACAAACCCCACAGCGATAACAACCGTGGGTCATCAGGTGTTGGTCGTTGATGGTAGTGATGATTTAATGACTGTTTTTGACTATTCATCTGAAAATGATACATTGACTGTCGACAGCCAGCTTCAATTAATGAGTTCATCAGAGGCCACTTCTGTCATAACCAGTGGCCAAGGGCAACAAGCTTATGTGGCCGCACATGCCCTGGGATCTGTGAGTTTACATCAGTGGCGATTACAAGAGTATCAGGCAGCATCAGCCACTTATGACGCCACTGACAGTTCCGGTTTAAGTACAGCCAGAAACCTAATCATGTCCGATGATGAGTCATTTATTTATGCGTTGGGTGATGACATGGTTGTTATGGCTGTTCAAGAAGGTTCTCAGTGTGGTGCATCTGGGGTTGGGCAGTTATCGGATGTGGCAAACATTGTGGCAGATGGCTATGTCACATACACCTTGTCCGGTATGGTTTTAGATACCGCCACCGGACAGATTATCAATTCTGCCACGGCAGTAACCAATCAAGATACGATTGAGTTATATCCAAACGACAACATAGCGACTGACAGTGATATTTTAGTACCACACAGCAATCTGATGTTGTCCAAAGAAGATGGTTTAAATGAGGTGGTTGCCGGAACGGACTTAAGCTACACACTGAATGCTTTCAGCACCGGTCCGAGTGCCGTATACCCGTTGTTGCAGGATGATTTGCCTATTTTCCCGACCAGCAATGCCGGCCTGCTCAGCAGTTCAATCAATTGGGCGTGTGAAGCTCCGGATCCCATTGGTTTTAATGTTGAATATGATCTCAATCAGCACACTGTATTAAACCAAGCGACATCGATGCTTATGAATCAAGCGGGTTCACGGGTCTTGGTGGCCGGGGATAATCCGGCACGCATTAGTTTATTTGAGAAAAATGCTGCCGGCGAATTGAGTTACTTAGACAGTGTGGTTGAAGGTGAGGTTTTTGGCGAACTCACTTTAACCGGACTAAACAATGTTTCTGCCATGGTCTTTGATCGGAATGAGATGTTCTTATATGCACTGGATAAAAACAGTGATGCAATATTCATATTCACTGTAATGGCTGATGAAATAAATTATGTGGGCCTGATTAGTGCAGAAGATAATAACGTGGTCGGTTTAAGTGATCCGGTGAGTATGATTATGTCACCTGATAATAAAGCCATCTATGTGGCTGCCAAGGGTTCACAGGCGGTCACTGTATTTAGCCGGGATAATGAATCCGGTGAATTGACATTTGTTGAACGTGTCAAAGATGGTTTTGGCACCATTGTGCCTGAAAGCAATGTCATTATAGGTATCTCGGATTTGGTTATGACGCCGGATGGTCGCTACTTATATACAGCGGCAGATTTTTCCGATGCCATTGCCATATTCTCACGAAATTTAAATACTCAGGTATTGACGTTTGAGCAGGTTATTCGTACAGGCGATTTAAGCCCCGGCGGATTGGTGCCGGATATGGATGGCATGAATCAATTAGTCATCAGCCCCAATGCCGATTACTTATATGCTTTAGCACCTGATGCGCAGCGCCTCTTGATATTTAGTCAAAACAGTCAAAATGGCGAACTTGATTATGTGAATGACATTGATTCTGCTGATTTGAACATGGGTTCTGTGGTGATGCCTTCAGACATGGTATTAAGTCCGGATAGCGGTTATTTATTAATGAGCGATTCTGCCAGCACCGCAGTCAATTTATATGAGCGTGATGAGAACACCGGTCTTTTGTCTTGGGTGGATACTTATTATGCAGGGAATGATCCCGTTACATTAATGGCAGAATTTAATTCAATGATAACTGATGGTGTATATGTTTATGGACTCAGTGCCAGCAATAATGCATTAACTGGATTAAGGCTGGTGGCCGAAGCTGAATGTCTCACCACATCCGGTGAAGATGAAGTGGTTCAGGTCAATTTATATATGAAACCCGGTTCATCTTCACAAACAGTGGTTAATGCACGGGTTCATCCATCGGCTCGGGGTGAACTGATTAATCAAGCCATGTTAGTGATGCCGGCAGGTTCAGTGGAAGATGATCCGATTGATAATATGGCGGAAGATCGTACCCAAATCATCGTTGAAACCGATGTATCTATCAGCAAAACTGCTCCGACCGATGTTATTGCCGGTAACATGATTCAATATGATATTGTGTTAAGTAATACCGGACCCTCTGATGCTTTAGGTGTTCAAGTTTTAGATAATTTAGACAGCCACCTTAGCCAAGTTATTTGGACTTGTGAGGTTACCGGGCGCTCCATCTGTAATGATGTCAGTGGCAGTGGCGATTTGGCTGAAACCGTTAATGTTACCATTGATGGCACGGTAACCTTTACCGTCACGGCTTTGGTTGATCCGTATTTTACGGGGCAAATTGATAACAGTGCTGAAGCCATTGTGTTTGAACAAGGTTTTAATACGGATCAGGATTTAAGCAATAATATTGCCACGGTAAGCACCACAGTAAGTCAGCAATTGGATATTGCCGTGACCAAAAATATATTGACACAACCGGTTGTGGCTGGCACCGATGTACAGTTTGAAATTGTGGTGACCAATCATGGTCCCAGTGGTACCAATAATGCAGTAATAAGTGATTATTTGGTGCCTCAGCTGAGTCAGGCGATTTGGAGTTGTCAGGCATTGAATGGTGCCAGTTGCCAGATTAATGGTCAGGGTTCGATCAATGACACAGTGGATTTGCCGCCGGCTGGCCAGCTGGTTTATGGCTTAATAGCCCGACTTGATCAAGCGGCGCAAGGCACACTTGAAAATACCGCAACCATGGTGGTTACAACGCCGGTTATTGACATAGATGACAGCAATGACTCTGCTTATGTGTCTGCTGCCATTACCCAGGTATCCGATCTGGAGTTGTTGCTGTCTGACAACATTGATCCTTATGATCCTGATTCAAGTTATCGTTTGGCTTATCGGATTCAAGTTATTAACCATGGCCCTTCTATCGCCAGAAATGTCAGTAATCTGAGCATCGTGCCTGACAATCAAAGTGATATCATTTTTGTTAGCTCACAATCGACCTGTGCTTTGATTAACAATCAAATGACATGCAGCGCAGCAGAATTGGCCGCGGGTGACATGATGGAAGTTGAGGCCAACATGGTTATATTGCAAAACGCACCTGGTCAAGTGCAATTAAGCAGTGATGTGGTGTCAATCTACACAGACCCAAACCCACTCAATAATGGTGCTGTTGAAACCACAGAATTGATTTCGGGTATTGATGTTCGCATTGATAAAAACGACCACGTGGAAATGGTTGAGCCCGGGGTATGGGTTGAATACGCCATTACCGTTGATAACGTGGGTTCAATGGATGCCGGCGATGTTATTGTTGATGAACAAATGCCGCTGGGGCTTATTAATGGCAGCTGGCAATGTCAGGCTTTCAACGGTGCCGGCTGTTTAAATGTGGACCAATTTAATATCACCGGTGGTGCTAATTTACCGGCCGGTGGCTTGGTTATCTTCACCTTAAAAGCGCAGGTTGATCCAGCATTGGCATTTAGCCAACAAACTGAAATCACCAACACCGCTTCCGTTCAGTTAGTGCAGGGCAGCGAAACTTCCCTGCTTAATAACAGTGACAGTGATACCAATGCCTTAATTCTATATATCTTTAAAAACGGTTTTGAGCAGGTGATACCATGAAAAAGCAATTATTTTTTATGATTCCTTTGATGCTGATATCAGCACTCATCGGTTGGTATGCAGCAGGGTTAAATTGGCCTGCTCAACAACCATCATTAACATCCGATGTCTTGGCAATTGTTAATGATGAGCTTATTACGGAAGATGATTATATAACCCAGATGAAAATTCGCGGAGGATCTGTTCCCGGGCAATATCAAGATATGCAACAAAAACAGATGCTTTTAGACTTTTTGGTTAATCAAAAACTGTTACTGGCGCAGGCTAAGGCGCAAGGTATCGATCAAAATCCGGTGGTGCTCAAAGTCTATCATCAGGCTGTCATTGATAAGTATTTAGAAATTAATTTGAACAATAAATTAGCTGAAATCAGTGTTTCGGAATCTGAGATAAAGCAGCAATTTGAAAATAATAAGCAGGGTTATAACAGACCGGCACGGCGACGTGGTGCGATTATTTTCAAAGAAACAAAGACGGACATGACAGAAGCTCAGTTAAATGATTTAAAACGCGAGCTGATGGATGTTAGAGAACAAACCAATCAGCTACCCAATCACATCACGCATTTTGGTGAATTGGCCCGAATTCATTCTGATGATCTTGCTTCCAAGTATCAGGGTGGTGTCATGGGTTGGTTGATTGAATCCCCTAAACGGGCCTATAAATGGCCCACAAAAGTCGTTAATGCCTTATTCCAATTACCGGAAAACGGCAACATGTCAAACATAATAGAAACCGATCAAGGTCTTTACTTGGTGCGACTGGTG
>QQUO01000266.1 GCA_008501575.1 Pseudomonadota bacterium | reverse complement strand
TTATCAAGAAATTGCTTGGTGTTCTGACAAAATTCCTGGCATATCGTAATTGACATTCTTTCCAATAAATACCAAGCAGCCATCTCACTTTGCTGATTATATTTGGATAATCTCAAATATAAATCATCCATATCTTCTTTTTCAAATAGACTCTTAGATTGATTAACATACTCTGTAATAAACGTCGGATAGATATTTTTGGTAATGTCTATTATAAACTTTTGAATAGAATTCCTTTTGTCTGTGACGAAAAAAGGAACCTTTTTATGGTCTCCGGGATAATCCGCTAAATGTTTTCGCAAAGTATTTCTAACCAGCTTCTTATCCCAGAAAAGCGTCTGATGATGCTTTTCCGGTACAGAAGCCAATAGCTCAACCAGTCTGTGGTCAAGAAATGGTACCCTTGACTCAATACCATGATAGGCGCTGCTTCTATCCTCATGCCATAAATTAAAATACTGCAACTGATAAGTAAGTGCCTTCATCTTTTGTTGATAAGGACTAATTGATTTATCAATAAAATCTTTATCACGTAATCCCTGAATAAAACGATCCGGAACTCGTTTATTTTCTTGCTCGTGACTCTTTAACGAAGGTTTGACATCATGAAGTATGTAGTCATCCCAATGTCGCCATTCAGAACCAAGATATTTAGAATAGCCACCTGCAAACTCATCCGCACCCTGCCCCAATAACATCACCTTAATATCCGGCACCTCAGTTTTAGCGGTACGGTGAAGTTCACTTTTAAAAAACCATTCCGGGTCAAATCTCGGCGACTCAATCAGCCCCACCATACATTCTAAATCTGCCAACTGAAATTGCTGTGCCATATCCTTTAAATCAAATAATACAGGATAAAATGGCAATCCCATTGATTCAGTGACTTTTTTGGCATTTTCGACATCACCGGATTGATATGTGGATTTTTCAACCACAGTAAAACAATGCACATTGGCATTGTGTTTGGCCAATAAAGCGGCAATTAAGGACGAATCAATACCACCACTCAAGAATAAACCCACCGGCACATCAGCCATCAGACGCTTTTGTACAGCATCCTCCAATAATTCATCATAACGGTTTTCAATGTCTGCTACAGACAAGTCTTCGCCTCGATTAAACGAATCGGCGATATTCCAATATGATTGAAAGGATAATGGCTTATCGGGCTGCCAAGTTGCATAATGTCCCGCCGGAAAATGCAGTACACCCTCTATATAACTGGAAACTTCAGATTTTTGTTGAACACCCACCTGTTCTAAATCAGACCATTTCAATACTCTTGGACAATCCGGATGCACCAACAAGGCTTTAAGTTCTGAGCCAAATATTAATCTGTCATCGTTCAATGAATAGTATAAGGGTTTAATACCAAGCCGGTCTCTGGCCATAACCAATTGTTGCTTATTCTTATCCCAAATAACCAAGGAAAACATACCATTAAGCATTGAGAACACATCTACACCAAACGCTTCATACAAATGAAGCACGATTTCTGAATCAGAATCTGTTCTAAATCGATGTTGACCCGGAAGTTGCTTTCTGAGCGCTATGTGGTTATAGATTTCTCCATTAACAGAAACAAAAATACTCTCATCCTCATTCCAAATGGGCTGGCTACCGCCTTTTAAATCAACAATTGACAACCGCCTAAACACAAATGACAGGACATCATCCTGATATATGTTTTGTTCATCCGGGCCTCTCAACCTTAAGATCTCGCCCATAGTTCTTAAAATCCTTTTATTCCTATCCAAATCTGTGGAATTAAAATCCACAATCCCGGCAAATCCACACATTAGTTTATATTCTCCTCTTGTTTTAGCCCAATATTATCGTTCAATAATTTTTGCTCTTCAGCGACTTCACCGACCAATTCAATCAAATCATTAATTTGTTGTCCAAAATAATTAAAATCAGGCTTCCAACGAAAACGCCCATTATAAACTTTCTTTAATGTGAGCAAAAGATTGTGTGTAATTTAATATTGGTTTTTACTCAGCAATAACCTGATGCCATTAAGCGCTTCCCGATACTGACCAAATCGATGAATTAATACCCTTATTTTTTCTGTCGTTTGCTCAAATTAATCATTTTCAATGTTATAAAACATCCCATAGGCCTGAATCAACAATTGTAAATACTGCATCAGGGTAGATACCATATAAAACCGGAAATAAGCTTACCAAACTTTCTGCTTCATTTTTAGCCGGAATTATGATTGACAGTTCCGTTTTCATTTAATTTTTTATCTATTAGCTCTTGAAAGCCTTCAATATTACCACCGATATTAAGCCAATCAATCTTATATTTAAAGTCATCATAATAAACACGCCTTTCATAATTTAAAATAATTTGAGCATATTTATATTGGCTTTTATTAATAAGATTAACAATGGCGAAATGCATTGAATGATAATCCTTCTTAGATATTTCAAGCGATTGTAGGAAATAGTCAGTCGCTTTTTCATAGTTACCTTGTTCAAGAAAAACCCGTGCTTTTATAAATAAACTTGCTGCATTTTTTGCTTTGAGTTTCTCATTTGGATTATTTTCAACTGCATCAGCCAAATGATAAATAGTTTCTAAAGTCGAATCATTCAAACACCTATATTTAAACATTACTTCAATCATATTGATGAATGGGCGATGATCATTTTTTATAAATAAATTACTTTCTAACTGTGTAATTAAAATATCAATATCCTCTGCTTTTAACTCACCAGAATTACACTGAAGTGCCACCTGATTAAATTTTATTTGCAAATTATCATAATCTTTAGCACCCTGATTAATAATATTACGGACATCACCATGCATCCCCATACTATCATATAATTTTGCGGTCATCATTTTACCTCTAATTGATTCGGGGTATTTATCCATGGTTAATTGATGCAACTGTAGATTATTGCCCCAAATATCTGATCGCATAAATGTGAAGGCACCCAACACAATACAAAATAACAAAGGAATAAGTAAATATATTTTTGACTGACTTGATAGTTTTACAAAAACTAATGTTACCGGCACAAACAAAAATATTGAAGCCACATAAACACGATGTTCAAAATATAACTCAAGTGGAACTATAGTTGATTCTAAAAATTGAGCTAAAAAAAAGAAAAATACCACAAAACTAAACCATATCCATGTCTTTCGCTTAATCCAAGCTGTTCCAATTAGTGCGATAACAAACAGTAAGCTATACAATGTAGTTATGGGATTCATCAACCCTTTTGAATAGACGAATCCATCAGTAAATACACCTTCTGTAAAGTAATTAGGTAAAAATAAATGATATAAATATTTTGACACTGCCCTTACTTCTGTTAGTAAGCGCTCACTCATATTAAAAATCCGTAAATCGTAATCATTAATAAATGAAGGAATTTGAATAAGTAATAGTAAAACTAAACACCAGCCAGGTAACTTTAATAACCATAAACTAAGCTTCTTATTTATTGGCATATACAATAAATATCGCTTAACAATATACAATTCAAATAATGCAATCAACCAAAGAAATATGACTCCATTTTCTTTACTCAGCATGGCTAATACAGTCATCGCATAAACAGCAATAAACAACATCACTTTGCCATTCTCACCTTGACTCAATTCATATCTAGTTCTCCCTCTCAAATACAACAAAAACCCAATTAACATAAATGTTAACGGAAGCATCGCCATTCTTTGAACGACATATAGCGTTGTTGAAACTAAAAAGGGGTGTAATAACCAAAGACCCGTCGATATTCCAGCAGTATAAAGTCTTTTGTTTTCAGAATAGCCTTTGATTTTAAATAAAACTAACAACACTAAAAATAACAAACTACCGTTTAATAAATGAATAATCAGGTTAGTACGTTTAAATGAATAGGCATCAGCAGGCCAATCCTGGGCATCAATCAGAAATGAAAAAACAGATATAGGCCGCTTTAATGGTCCTGAAGTGGATTGTCCAAAATAGTTTTTAAGATTGTCAAAGGTAATATCATTATCAATTGTCTGTAATCGGCTGATATTGTTTTCATCGTCAAATATAAAGCCACCGCTTAGCCCATTTTGATATACAAACCAACCTGTAGAGACAAGGGCAATTAAAGTTAATATAGGCTTTATATGTCTATACATTTTTTATTTTTCCGCAAAAAAAAAGCGCGAATAAATCCGCGCTCTTATTACTATTATTAAAGTATTATCTACAGCCAGAAGGCAAGTATTTATCAGAAATAGTAGTACTAGAACAAACCCATACAATACTACCTTCATTAGCAGTACTTGGAGTTAAAATAACAATGTCACCTTGAATTGCGGGCTCGTCAGAATAAGCAACTGAAATAACACCATTAGCTCCAACTGTAACACTTGCTACATTGGTACCTTTAATAGTTGTAGCACCTGGTAGACCTGCAGCAGCATTGGTACCAGGCAAAGTACCTTCACTGACATATGTTTCTGAAACAGATTGTTTAGCCGCTGCAGCAATTTGAATACCTTCGCCAACTTTCGCACGTACTGTATAGTCACGGTATGCAGGGATGGCGTAAGCCATTAAGATGGCGATAATCGCGATGACGATCATCAGCTCGATTAATGTAAAACCTTGATTCTTTTTCATGTTATTTACCTCAAATGTGATTAATTAAAAAATCGTCCATGATGAGTAGATTATGCATTTTTCACCTTTTGCGCAAGTGCCTTATGTTTTTTTTATTCAAATCGGCCTTTTCAGGTCGATTGGCTCACATTTTCGCCTTTCTTATTGATTTTCGACTAATTAAGCCGACGGTATTGACGTAAATTGTCACCTCATGGCGATTTTTTTGACCTGAGCCGCACTTCAGACCCGCAGAGCCAACCAATCCAGCAATTCAACCCCAGTTTTCGCACCACCAAAAAATAAGCCACAACCAACCCCAATAGCACACTCTGCATAACCCCTCGACACTTCCAAAACCCAAAACACTCCCAGCCAAACCATAACCCAAAAACCTTAAAATCAGCCTCTACAGCCATAAATCAACTCACAAATAAACCCACAAGAACATTCGGTTTTTGGAATAAGTTGGTATCCGGGTTAATTGAATTAAACTGGTTCTAACAATATTTCTTCCAACGCAAATCCAACTAAACGATTGTCATCACCACCAAAAACAGCTTGATGAGATTTTAATTCTTTACTTCTAAACTGTATTCTGAGCAAACCAGAGTCGGCAATCATTTGCTTATCGCAATGAATGGTTAATTCATAAGCACTT
>QQUO01000271.1 GCA_008501575.1 Pseudomonadota bacterium | reverse complement strand
AACATCAAATAGGTCGTGAAGTGCAATTAAACGGGCCCATTGGCTGGTCTGTGTTTCCCTGGATTGCGATTGAACTCAACGATGTCACGGTGGCCAATGAGACTGGCTTTAAGGGTGATTATTTAGCTCAAATCGGCACTTTGTCAGCACGGGTTAAACTTTTACCGCTGCTTAAAAAGGACATCCAAGTAGATACTGTAGAACTAAAAAAGCCCAGCATACACTTGATGGTGGCAAAATCCGGCCAAACTAATTGGCAATCTCTGTTAGACCATCTGGCCGGTGAAGATTCGCAACAAACAGACAGCCCTGTTGCTGTTGATATGAATATTGAAGGCATTGTGATTTCAGGGGGGCAGTTAAATTACCGTGATGCCACAGCGGACTCCACAATTCAAATATCTGATATGAAGTTCTCCAGTTCTGCCATTACTGCCAATATGGCGGTTGATATGTCCTTGCGTGGCCAACTGATGATGGCTGAACAGGAATTAACGGCTGATTTAACCACGGAATTTGTGGTTAATCATTTGTTGTCAGAGCAAGCCATGGTGATTGATTTTAATGGCCTCAGTTTAGCCGGGTACATGGCTGATATTCCGCTTAAGGTCAGTGCCGGTCAAGCTGGTCAGTTGGATATGGGCACAGATCAATTGCAATTTAAGCAAATAAATCTGAGCTATGCCAATATAAACATGACCACATCTGTTAATGGTAATGGCTTAAATGACCATCAAGCCAGTTATTCCGGGCAGCTAAAGGTTGCGCCATTTGATGTGGCAGAGTATTTACAGCAAATGGGTGATGGTTTAAATAACCAAGCCGGCAACCAACTGGCGGCTTCAATGGATTGGTCAATGCGCGGTCAAGTGTTGGCAATCAATAATATTAAAGCGCAATTGGATGACAGCCAATTAACGGGGCAGGTCACCATCTCAAATTTAGATCGAATGGCCGGAGATTTTAAATTACAACTGGATCATCTGAATTTGGACCAGTATCTGCCACAAACGGAATCAGCAACAACAACATCACAAGATGCAGATGACGATGTTGACTTTGGTTATTTAGAAGGTCAAATTACCATCGGTCGCCTCACTGCCATGGGCACCACTTTGAACAACATTCAATTAAACATGACCACACGCGGTCGTGAGTTGGCCGTGCGACCTTTAACCGCTGATTTTTATCAGGGATTACTCAAAACAGAACTGACTTTAGCGCCGGATAAGACGGTCGATAAACTGGTGCTTAAACACAGCATGCAGGACATTCAAGCCGGGCCATTATTAACCGATTTAATGGGTGAAGGCTTATTAAGTGGATTGGGTCAGCTGCAGGCTGATATTCGGGTCAATGAACCCTTTTCACAGGTACCGTTACGGACTGCCAATGGCCACTTGTCATACCACCTCAGTGACGGTGCAATTAAGGGCATTGATTTGGTTCAAATGACACAAAAGGCTTTGAGCTTACTGAATAAAACCGAAGCAGCTGAAGCCAATAAAGCCTTACAAACTGAGTTTGCTTCAATGGCTTTGGAAGCGGATGTGGTCGATGGTGTGATTAAAACCAAAAAGCTGTCCTTAAAATCTCCTTACTTTGACTTAATCGGGGAAGTGCAAGTGGATTTGGTTGCACAGTCCATTAAGGGTACGATACAGCCGATGTTAATCAATATACCGCCGGGGGTTTTGGACAATCGTTTTGAACGTTTATTAAACCATCGCATTCCGGTGAGTTTATCCGGATCCATGTTGTCACCCAGTTTTGGTGTCGACATTAAACAACTGTTAATCAACACCCAAAAAGACAAAATTGATGCCAAGAAAGAAGAACTGAAACAGGATTTATTCGATTCATTGTTGGGTAAAGATAAAAAGCCTGAAGAGAAACCGATTGCATCAGATGAGCAAGCAGCGGATGATACTGGCGATAATAAAGATGGCGATAAAACAGAAGATACAGCTGGAAACGAAACAGAAGAGGTGCCCAAAGAAGACAGTAAAGACCGCCTCAAACGAGAATTACTCGAAGGTTTATTCAAAAAGTCCAGAAAAGAGCCTGAACCTGAACCGGATACGTCTGAACATGAGCCGGAACCACAACCTGAACCTGGAATGGCTTAGCCAATAGCGGTGGCGTTAAAATAACGCCGCTTTAATGCGCTCAATCTCATCCCGCATGTCAGCGGCTTTTTCAAACTCCAAGTCAGCGGCATATTGTTTCATTTGCTTTTCTAATTTCTGCAACAGCTGACTGACATCTTTGGCTTTATCGGGGTTGTATGTCATTTTTGAATCGGACACCTTGAGTAATTCTTGCGGATGACTTTGCTCGTAGACCGCTTGTAAATCATGGATTTTGCGTTTCACTGATGTTGGGGTGATGTTGTGCTGTACGTTAAAATCAACCTGAATATCGCGTCGTCGATCAGTTTCATCGATGGCAGTCTGCATGGCTGCAGTGACTGTGTCACCGTAGAGAATGGCTTTACCATTGAGGTTACGACTGGCCCGGCCAATGGTTTGAATCAGGGCACTGGCAGAACGTAAAAACCCCTGTTTATCAGCGTCTAAAATGGCCACCAGAGACACTTCGGGCATGTCTAAACCTTCGCGCAATAAATTAATACCGACCAACACATCGAACACACCCTGTCTTAAATCACGAATAATCTCAACCCGCTCAACCGTGGCAATTTCACTGTGTAAATAACGAACTTTAACACCTTGCTCGGCCAGGTATTCGCTTAAATCTTCACTCATGCGTTTAGTCAGCGTGGTGACCAGTATCCGCTCATTAATTTTGACTCGCTTATGGATTTCGGACAGTAAGTCATCCACCTGTGTGGTTACTGGGCGGACCTCAATTTGTGGGTCGATTAAGCCGGTGGGGCGTACAATTTGTTCCACAACTTGTGCCTGATGTTCGGCTTCGTATTTGCTGGGTGTGGCTGATACAAACACCATACGCGGGGTCCGTTCTTCCCACTCTTTAAATTTAAGTGGCCGGTTGTCCAGGGCACTGGGTAAGCGAAAGCCAAAGTTAACCAGGCTTTCCTTACGGGATCGATCACCTTTAAACATGGCACCAATTTGTGGAATGGTAACATGGGATTCATCAATCACCAGCAACGAATCGGCGGGTAAATAATCGAATAAACAGGGTGGCGGATGGCCTGCCGGTAAGCCGGTTAAATGCCGTGAATAATTTTCAATACCGGAGCAATAACCCAACTCTTGCATCATTTCTAAATCATATAAAGTGCGTTGTTCTAAACGCTGTGCTTCAACCAATTTATTCTGATCATACAACACCTTAAGACGTTCTTTTAATTCAATTTTGATGTTCTCAATGGCGTTCAAAACCCGTTCTCGCGGGGTGGCATAATGTGAGGTCGGAAAAATATTGATTTGTTCTTCACGACTGATGCTGTGGCCGGTAAGGGGATCAAAGTACTGCAAGGAATCAATTTCATCATCAAACAACTCAATGCGCACCGCTTCACGCTCAGAATCCGCCGGAAACACATCAATTACTTCACCACGAACCCGGAACGTACCGCGTTCCAGGACCAAGTCATTGCGCGTGTATTGCATTTCCGCCAGCCGTCGTAATAAGGTGCGTTGATCAATGCGCTCTCCGACTGCTAATGACACCAGCATCTGTAAATAGGACTGTGGATCACCCAAGCCATAAATGGCCGACACTGTGGCCACAATAATGACATCCTTGCGCTCCATCAGGGCCTTGGTGGCCGATAGGCGCATTTGCTCGATGTATTCATTAATCGAGGCATCCTTTTCAATGTATAAATCCGATGAAGGGATATACGCTTCGGGCTGGTAATAATCATAATAAGAGACAAAGTATTCCACTGCATTATTGGGGAAAAACTCTTTAAACTCCGTGTACAACTGTGCCGCCAGGGTTTTATTGTGGGCCATCACCATGGTGGTTTTTTGCACCCTCTGAATCATGTGCGCTATGGTAAAGGTTTTTCCGGAACCGGTTACTCCCAACAGTGTTTGTGCTTTTAAACCATCTTCAAAGCCTTCTACCAGCTTGTCAATCGCCTGCGGCTGATCACCGGCCGGTTCAAATGGGCTGTTTATTTTAAATGGCGTGGTTGATTGTTTGATCTGTAAGTTGACGATATCCATGGCTGGATATGATATAGGAAAACTCAGGGTTTATTAAGATGTATTTGTCTGGGCTTTTGTGTTTGCCGGATATCAAAAAACAACCATTCCGTTCGCTATCCTTCACTGGTATATGGTGACTGTCCTTTATCTTGAGATCCTGGCAATGGCCGTGAGTACATTCAGTAACACCAGGTCGCAGTGCTGGTTGCCAAACTCATAAACTTGTAACTCAGATGACGCCAATTGTTTTTTGATTTGGTTTCTGAGCATGGTTTTGGCTCGAAAGTACCGTGTTTTGACGGTGATTTCATTGATGTTTAAAATTTCTGCGGTTTCTTTGGTGCTCAGTTGTTCAACCGCTCTGAGCACAAACACCGATCGAAACTTTTCTGATAAATGATCCAATTGTTGACTGAGTAAGCTTTGCATATGCTGGCCCTGTAAAATGTCATCGGGTTGTTTATTGATGATCAAATAATCCGGCTTAAGCTGATGATTATCCACCATCGTTTGTTGCTGTTCACCCATGGTTTGTTCTTTGGCGTGTTTTCTTAGATACATCAGCGCTTCATTTCGGGTGATGCGGGCAAGCCAAGCGGCGAAGGTCCCCGGACCTTGATAGCTGTCGAGTTTTTTAAACGCTTTTATATGCGATTCCTGGACAATGTCCATGGCAATGGCATGATCCTTAAAGACACTTCTTGCCACCCTGAACATACGTTGATTATGCCTTTTAACGAGTTCACCATAAGCCATAAATCCGTCTGATTTTATTTTTTCTACGAGCTCATCATCAGAGACTTCAGGGGCGGGCATGGGAACTGATGCCACATCAATCCCATGCCCTTGTTGACTTGATTGTTTCACATTTAACTCCAATTTTATGGCCTCTGCAGTCGGATGATGCCCCTCATCGAAGGGTGAAAGCCGCATTCATAATTGAGTTCTTTATTGACAATATAACTAAATTCATCGCCTTTATCGAGTGTTTGTGACAAGGTTTCCTGTGAACGCGAATTAACGATGTTGTGAGGAAAACCGTCTGTATTCGTCCACACAATTTTATCACCTATGGCGACATCGATTGTGTCAGGAACAAAAGCGAAGTTTTTAATGGCCACATGGTGCGTTTTCGCGGCCTTT
>QQUO01000174.1 GCA_008501575.1 Pseudomonadota bacterium | reverse complement strand
ATTAGTCAGGCGTTAAAAACACCCTTCTCAGTTTACTCATTATCAGGCGATTTGATTAAAGAAGGCGTGGTAAACGGCGAGGCATTAGAACTTGAGGCAGGAATCTACCAGATAAAAATTTACGGCAGTGAAATGCAAGTTATTGAAAATTATCACATAAAAGGCGAAGTCATCCAGGAAATTGATTTATCGAAGCTTTAGGATAATTGTTCTTTCAAAATCCTGATCTAAGCTTACTTAGATATCTTCGATTTAGAAATTAGTCGTAATTTGGCTTCATAACCCCTATTTTTGGTGAACCGTTCAGAGATGAATATTTATCGTGATTAACGATTTTGATACCTGTCCCTATGAAACTCAGTCATACCACCCTTTGAGTTGCTGCATACTGACGCCACAATCTTTAAAAACAGCTTTTACCTCAGGTGTTTCTTTCTTTGAAGCCAAATTTAGATAAGAATGGTCTTTCAGCACACATTGCACTTGCTCTTCTGAGACACCAAACTCCCCAAGCTCTTTTACAGCACCTTTGTAAACAGCATTTTTCATGCGTTTATTTACCTTGGCTTTATATGCTTTTTCATGCTTGTCTAAATGTGATGTTTTTTCAACTTCGCCAATTTCATCCTCATGTTCAACCTGCTCACTGCCACAGGAAGTCAACAAAATCGACATACTTAAAAAAACCAAAACAGCCAAGCCTTTAATTAAAAACTTCATCACAAACTCTCCATTTATTCACTCTACAAACGATAATTATTATTTATTCACCACTATCCTTTGTCAATATTTGAAATCAATAAACAGAACTTATAATTAATTTAATATATAGAACGGTTAAATGGTGAGTTAAAAACAGTCAGGAGACAACAATCAGGCAACAATCAGGGACAGGCATTAATTAAAGGCCATCAACCGAGTTTCTAAGTACACTTATGGTGCTTTATAACACCTAAAATTGGGTGTTATGGGGTAATAAAGATTGTTAAAGCCCATCCAACGATTCCTTTTGTAAAAACACCATTTGACCTCGTGGCCCCTACTTTTGGTCGCTGTGATTTTATTCGTCTCATCCCTGAGACTCACCCCTTCGGGGCTTGCGTGAAAAAAGTTTTGGGAAAACTTTTTCATGTAACCCGGAGGGCAATTGATAAGGAAGTCAATTGTAAAAATCATTCCAGATGATTTTTTGATGCCTGTCCTTAATTGACCTTAATTGACTCTCTTCAAGTGAGAGATTATTGTTTTGGATAACACTTTAAATATAACAAATCAATGCAGTGGACAAACCACCATTTCGACCAATTTTTGATTGCATCGCTTTTACCACTGATTGAGACGTTGGTAATAAAGCAAATAAACCCAGAAAAGTGAAGATGAAATATCAAACGGATATATTGAGTATTTCTGTTAAATTCTTTGTTATTGTTTTATTATAAATATGGTGTCTTGCTTCCCTTCTTTTATCTCTGGGATGAAGACCGGCTTCGCAAGACGGCTGATGGTTGAGCGTAGGACTATCTGATTTACTTTGTTCAGGGTTTTACGGCATGAAGTAATAGCCGTATCAAATGTGCTTCGCTCCAATGAGTAAAGTGAGGAAGCTATTATGAGTAAATTCAGGTTTATTATTGTTATATTTTCATTGCTGTTTTGTTTCAATGCAACAGCGGTCTTTCAAGCCAGTTATGATGTCATCTTTGATGGTAACAACCATCCCCCGTATGTTACAGCTGATACTTATTTAGATATTTCAAAGATAAGATACAGTAATGAGGGCAGTCGAATCGTTTTCTTTGGGTCGTATTACCAAAATGACCCATGGGCATTACTTGATTATAAAGCATATATTATTGATTTTGATGGCACCAATTTACATGAAATCCCTTTGCCTCAAAGAGATGATGGATTTACGGGAGCGCTAAGTGTCAGAGATTTAGTCATCAATGATGATGGATCTATTATTTATTTATCAACCTATGGAACCGATCAATTCCAAACAGGTGGAACCTACAGTATTCCCGAAAAATTATATCGAATTGATGTGACCACATCGCCAATCAACGCGACAGTAGTGCAAATTGCTGATTTTGTCGTTTTGCATGGCAGCCAAGCTTATGCTCCGCCATTGCAAACGACTTCAACAGGTGACTGGGTATATTATGTCAACGCGAACAACTTGCAGAATGGGCGTAAGGATGATGTTTATCGTCTGTCATCAACTGGCGCTACATTTGAAACTGTGGTACAGGATGTCGGGATACAACTTGCCACGCCGTCTGGATGTGTGGGGCAGGGAGAGTCAGTTTCATCAAATGGATTCAGCATTTCAGGAGATGGTAGTAAAGTGTTATTCAGACTCAATAGCATATACAATCAAGTAGAAACATGTATGTGGGAAAGTTACTGGTGGGTTTTGAAAACAAATTCTGGCTATACTTTGCTCAATCCTAACAGTGAAGCCGGTTATCAGGGAGGAATGGTTTCATCCAGTGGAGATCAAATAGTTATTGTGGATTCAAGCAGCTATTTTTCTTACGACGGCAGTGGATTAAATGAATTGGCTATTGAACCCAGAAGTTACAATTACACAGGTCCGGCAATGACTGAATTTGGTGATAAATATTTTTTTAAAGACAATAACCACCAATCAAGTGCTGTGGTAAATACCGATGGCAGTGGTTTACTCAATATATTACCTAAAAGCACATATTACACACTTGATATAATCCACATTGCGGGTATGAATTATTCGGGTAATCAGGTGGTTTTCACTGATGGTCTAGACAGGGTTTATGCTGGAAAACTTTATTCTGGAACTGTTGGCTCCCTTGCACCTGTAGTCACTGATATTACATTTGAACCCGCTTACATAATTGAAGGCAACACAAATCCTGTCATTATTAAAGTGACCGCTCAAGCAACTGTTGGTGACATTGAAGTCATGAAAATTGACAATATAAATAATGGAAGATTTATCCCTACTACTGCTGATATGTCGCATTATTTTGCCAGTAATCCACAAGACAATGGACTTGGTGAAGACGATGTGGCAGGTGACGGTATCTTCACCGAAAAATCTTCTCTAAGGTACAATGGTGATTATAACAATCCAAACAAAAACACTGTGAGGATTTCTGCTATTGATACGTTTGGTAATATAAGGGTTGTTGAAAAGCCTTTGAATATTGGTATATTTACCAATGGATTTGAACTAACAGCATTCTATTAAAAAACAAGGTCAGGCTGGTGTATGCCGGATAAAACAGACCCCCAGATAAGGGATTGTTTTTCTCAAAAAGTATACCTCAGCCTATCCTGAATAACCTTGATGTATGTATGCCTCTATTATTAATTATGCAGAATTTAATTTAAAAGAACCATTTTTTTGCCCTTATCGTGGTTTAAAATGTTTGTTAAATAAATTGTTAGCCACAATTAGCATGACAACCACTGCAAGCACAAATTTGGTGTGAAGGATTTTGAATTAAGAAATTAAGGGGTTTGATGATGGCACAAGTTAAGCGTCGACGAATACTCATTCGAGGTTTTTCGTTTCTGTTACTATTATTCTTGATTTCCCAGCTTGTTTGGATGGTGATTGCTGAACCAACAACCGTCTTTCGTATTTATAAATATGGAGACACAAACATTGATGACTATAGCCACTATCCTGGGCGAAGTTTAATCTCAAGCAAGTCTCCGTATAAGTTTTCATATACAAATGAAGAAATAGAAATACCTCCAGAAACCATGGCCAAATTTGGTTTAAGTCATGATTTGGAATCGATTCTGGAAAAGAATGATACCATTGCATTCTTGGTTGTCCATGATGATAAGATCCAGTTAGAGCGTTATTATCAAGGCCACTCAGCATCTTCTATATCGCAATTATTCTCTGTCACCAAATCCTTTACGTCAGCGTTGATTGGCTTGGCTGTTGATGATGGACTGATCGAAAGCACCAATCAGTCTATTGTCGAGATAATTCCTGAACTTAAGTCTGCCGGATTTAACAATGTGACTATCCATCATCTTCTGACGATGATGTCGGGCTCGAGTTACCAGGAAAATGACAACCCCTTTGGAGAACATGTCATCCTGAATTACACACCCAAACTGGAAAAAAGGATATTAAAATTCGACATGGAAACTGAACCTGGAACGGTCTTTCGTTACAAATCAGGTGACAATGCGCTCCTCGGTCTTATTCTGGCTCGTGTCTTAGCACCTGAGACAATCACGGAATATACCCAGCGGCGGTTGTGGACACCACTGGGGATGGAGGACGGGGGCATGTGGACAATCGACCATGAGATTAATGGTCTTGAAAAAACCTGGTGCTGTCTGGCGGTCTCTGCTCGTGATCTCGCCAAGTTCGGAAGACTTTATCTCAATAAGGGCGTGTGGGGTGAAGAGCAAATTTTAGCTTCAAACTGGATAGTACTTTCAAATCAACCTGGCTATGTGCCTGTTGAAGTATGGCCAAATGAATATCAATCCATTGGTTGGAGCAACTATGGTTTTCAATGGTGGTTGGCATCGGAGGAAGATGGAGATTATTTCGCGCTTGGAAAAGACGGTCAGTTTCTCTATCTGAATCCCAAGACTGATACCATTATTGTACGATTGGGTTGGAGCACTGGAGATCTTTTCGCCAGCCAGTGGCTGTCATTATTTCAAGACATTGCCAGGCTCAACAAATAGTTTTAATGGATTATATTCACTTTAAAATTAAAAAAACAAAATGATTAAGAAAAAGACAAACAAAGACGGGCATTATATCAAGGTCTTAATTGAACCCAATATTTACTCATCACCCGAAACGGGTTTGCGCAGGTTTTTTAATCGGCCTTTGCGGGTCTTTGCATCCAGTCTTCTTTTCTTCGCTGCCTTGGTGGGGCGTGTTGCTTTGCGTTTCTTGGGCTGAACAACCGCTGATTTTATCAATTGAGCTAAACGATTTAAGGCATCTTCTTTGTTTTTTTCCTGGGTTCTGAATTGCTGGGCTTTGATAATGATAACGCTTTCTTTGGTGATGCGCTGATCAGATAGTTTGAGCAGTTGCTCTTTATAAAAATCCGGTAAGCTTGAGTTCGTAACATCAAAACGCAGGTGTATGGCACTGGCAACTTTATTGACATTCTGACCGCCCGGGCCCTGGGCTCTGATGGCGGTGAGTTCAATGTCAGCGTCAGGTATTTCAACGGTGTTGGATAGTTTAAGCATATTCAATTGTAATCAGGATTTTAGATGCTTTTCATCGATTTTTATACCTGTCCTTAATTGATCTGCCAAACCGTTACGGCG
>QQUO01000348.1 GCA_008501575.1 Pseudomonadota bacterium | reverse complement strand
GGAGTTGGTGCAAGCGCTCTGTGACATCGGCAATCATGGGTTGCAAAATATCCGCCTGCGCACAAATGGTGTTATAAACATCATCAAAATCAAAAGGGCTGTCATTGTGATAATGTTGTAAAACAAAATTATGGTAAGCCAACACCTCTTGTAGGGTTTCGCGCAAACTTTCTTTATCGCATAAATCACCCATGCGTAAACCCCGGCGGGCCACCTTGTCTTCATAGGCCGGTCCGATGCCACGACCTGTGGTACCGATGGCATTGTCGCCTTTGCCCTCTTCGCGCAACTGATCCAGGCGAATATGATAAGGCATAATAATGGGTGCTGCTTGAGAAATCAGTAATCGATTACGCACTTCGACCCCGGTATCTTCCAACTTTTTGATTTCCTTAATCAGGGATGTCGGTTCAATCACCACCCCATTACCAATGATGCACTGTACGCCATCACGTAAAATACCGGAGGGAATCAGATGTAAGACAGTTTTTTGATCATTAATAATAAGGGTGTGACCTGCATTATGACCACCTTGAAAGCGAATAACTGCATCCGCTTGCTCCGTTAATAAGTCAACAATTTTACCTTTCCCTTCATCACCCCACTGGGTGCCCAGTACCACAACTGTTTGATTCATGTTTGGACTCACGTCTGTATTATTTTAAATATTAGCACGCCGACAATCATCATCACCGCGCCCATAATACGTAAATTTTTATCTGACATTTGACTGATTTGCACCAGCATCTGTTTCCATTGGCTTGGTGCCACAAAAGGCATAATACCTTCCAATATTAACACCAGAGCAATGGCCGCTATAAACGGATGTTCAATCAAGGTTTTGCGTTCTTAAAGTATTTGAAAAACTCACTATTTGGATCCAAAATCATCATATTTTGACCGGATTGTTCAAAGCTCTTTTTATACGCTTCCAAACTCCGATAAAAACCATAAAACTGGGGATCTTTCTCATAGCTTTGGGCATAAACACGGATGGCTTCCGCCTCACCGTCACCTTTAATTAAATTAGCCTGCTTGTCCGCTTCGGCAACCATAATGCGCACCGCTTTATCCGTGGTGGCACGAATATTAATGGCTTGTTTGGTCCCGTTTGAGCGATGCTCGGCGGCTTCAGCCAGTCGTTCTGAACGCATGCGGTTATAAACCGACTCATTTACAGACTGATCTAAGTTAATTTGCTTAATGCGAACATCAATAATTTCCATACCAAAATCTTCAGCTTTACTTTCAGTAATGGTCTGCAAATTCTCCATTAACTCAACCCGTTGGGTTGATATCACCTGGTCCAGGGTACGCACTGAAAACTCTTCCAATAAGGCATTTTTGAACACCCCGGCAAGGTTGGTGTTGGCGCGTGCAATAGAACCTTCATTGGACGTGTAAAACAACTTAACATTATTAATACGCCACTTAACGAAATAATCAACCATCAGGTATTCGTTGTCGGTGTTAAAAACCCGTTCCGGTTTATTATCTAAAGTTTGAATGCGTTTATCAAATATACGAATATTATTAATCACCGGCCATTTAAAATGTAAGCCGGGTTCATAACCGGCTTGAATGACTTCACCAAATTTAAATTTAATGGCGGTTTCTCGTTCACTAACGGTGAACAGGAAAAAACTGGACAACACCGCCAAAATTAAAACACCAATAACAAGAGAAATTATTTTATTCATGATTATTGTCCTCGCGCTGTGCGATTGGTTGAACGCTGGCTGCTGGGGCTGCGACTGTTACTCGATGACTGATTTGTATATTGACCACTGCTGTCGGGTCTGACCACGGTGGTTCCAAAGTCCAAAACCTCACCTTTACCGGACTGATTGAGTAATTTATCAAGCGGCAAATACATCAGCTGATTACTGTTTTCATTGGTAATCATCACTTTTGGCATACCGCCCAAAACCTGCTCCATGGTTTCTAAATACATGCGTTTACGGGTAATTTCCGGTGATTCTATATAAGCTTCTCGTAAACGGTCAAACCGTTGTGCTTCACCCTGCGCTTCAGCAATCAAAGACTCTCTGTAACCTTCTGCATCTTGAATAATTTTGAGCACTTGACCTTCAGCTTTAGGTATTTCACCCTTGGCATACTCATTGGCCTTGTTGATAAATGTTTTTTGATCTTCTCGCGCTTTAACGACATCGTCAAAAGCATCTTTCACATTAATCGGCGGGTGTACTTCGGTGATATTCACCTGGCGCACTTCAATACCCGCCTGATAATTATCAAGCATGGTCTGTAGTTCAGACTGAACCTCAAAGTTAACATCAGTTCGGCTTTCATTAATGATGTGATCAAGGGTGCTGGTTCCCGCCACTTGGCGCATGGCACTTTCTGCCGCTTGGCTGACGGTGTTTTCCGGGTTGGCTAAGTTAAACAGGTAATCATTCACCCGAGCCTCATCAACCCGATATTGCACCGAATAATCAATTTCAATCAGATTTTTGTCCTCAGTCAACATTTGACCACTGTTGTCTTCTTGGCGAATTTTTCGAACATTCTCACGATACACCTTGGCAATGGGTTGCGGCCAAGTGAAGCGCAAGCCGGGTTGCACGGTATGTGAATACTCACCAAACACCAAGACCACACCACGTTCTGACTCATCAATCCGATAAGCAGAACTCCAAATTAATAAAGCGGCCACAATCAGTAACACCACAACAAAAGGGCCACTTTGGCCGGAGCCTGATTGTCCGGAACGACCACCGCCGCCAAAACCAAAAGCACGCTTAATCGAACCAAAAGCCTCTTTAATGATTTGATCAAAATCAGGGGGTTTTTGATTATTATTGGGTCGGTTATTCCGCGGTCCTTGACCGCCGGAATTGTTATTGCCGGGTTCATTCCAGGGCATAGTTATCTCCAGTATTGCCAGTCTTGGTTATCATGAGGCCAGTATATAACCCATGAGTCGAGCCAGAATCATAAAAAGGTCTCATTATCATCTTGCTCAAGCTTGTGTTGCTTCAACAAATCAGTCACAAAAGCCGCATCAGAGCCTTCGCCGGTTTTTGCCATTTGGCGCCATTTAGATAGCGGTAATTCTACCGCAAGACACCAATTTCCACCATCATCAATGTGTTCTTCATTCACCGCTTCCAGTTCATAAAACTGCGCCCGCAAGCGCGCTTCATTCATCGGCAGCGTGAACCGTAAACTAACATGGGTGCTGTGAATGCGTTCTTCAATGACTTTTAACAACAAATCAACACCGGCACCGGTTTTTGAAGACAACCACACCTTATCCGGTGTTCCCTCACCGCCTTCTATCCAATGAGGGCGTTTATCCGATAAGTCAATTTTATTATAAACTTCAATAATTGGCACATCCTCAATACCCAGATCACGCAGCACTTGATAAACTTCATTCATGTGATCACGGTGCTCGGGATTGGCATCATCAATGACATGAATCAAAACATCGGCATCCACCGCTTCTTGTAATGTGGCCCGAAAAGCCGCCACCAATTCATGGGGCAAATCACGAACAAATCCAACGGTATCACTGATCACCGCCTGACTGCCGGGGATGGCGGTAAACTGCCTCACCGTGGGATCAAGGGTGGCAAACAACTGGTCTTGAGCGTACACTTCAGAATCGGTCAAAATATTGAATAAAGTGGATTTGCCGGCGTTGGTATAACCCACCAGCGCCATCATCTGAGTCCCTGATTTTTTCCGTTGCCTGCGGCCTTGTTCACGCTGACGCATGACTTTTTCTAATTTGGCATTCAGTGATTTCACCCGCGCATTCAATAAGCGTCTGTCCGTTTCTAACTGAGTTTCACCCGGCCCCCGTAAACCGATACCACCTTTTTGCCGTTCTAAGTGAGTCCAACCACGCACCAATCGGGTGGACATGTGCTTAAGTTGCGCCAGCTCAACCTGTAATTGGCCCTCATAAGAACGTGCCCGCTGTGAGAAAATATCCAAAATCAAGGTCCGCCGATCCAGTACCCGCGCCTGTACCAAACGTTCTAAGTTCCGTTCTTGTACCGGTGACAAGGGGGCATCCACCAGCACCAAATCAGCTTCATGGGATTTCACCATTTCAGCCAATTCCTCAGCTTTTCCGGTTCCCACATAGTACTTGGATTCGATATTCTGGCGGGTACTGATTAACACGTCCAGGATCTCGGCACCGGCACTCATGGCCAGTTCTTTGAATTCAGCGATGTGCTCAGCATGATCCGGACGACGTACATAATCCATTGGTGCCGGACACAATAAAACAGCGCGATTGCCGCGTTTGGAACGTTCAAACATATAAGGTATCTCGTTTGCCTTCTTTTTTAACTCCGTTAAAAAAACCGGCAGCACGAACGACGGCACTCAATGGGCACTTCTTTTGCTGCGCAAAAACCGCTCCCATTTCATCACCTGTTCTCAATGTATTTGATGAGTCTGGCTTTGGTTCGCCCACATGGAAATAGGTGTGCCTAGAGAGTAGAATACGAAAACGCTTGCAAAGCTCACCAACCGCCATCCATCGGGTATCTCGTTTGCCTTCTTTTTTAACTCCGTTAAAAAAACCGGCTGATGACATAAGGGGTATTTGATGCAAATGATTTATCACTGTCTATGAATTAAAGGATAAAAAAGCGGGCATAGGCCCGCTTTGGAGATTAAAAATAATGACAATTATTCTTCACCTTGTTGTATTTTATAGGTGCTAACATTTTTTGATGGAACGATGGTCGAAATGGCGTGTTTATAAACCAATTGATTGGTGGTGTTATTGAGAACAATAACAAACTGATCAAAAGACTCAACAACACCTTGTAATTTAATACCATTCATCAAAAAAACCGACACCGGAATACGATCTTTACGCAACGCGTTTAAAAAAGGATCTTGTAATGTTTGTGATTTAGCCATATGGGTTACCTTACTCTTTATAATTATGACGCCATTTTAACATAGCTTGTTTAATATAATGTTAGTCGTGTATGAATTCAATATCATCACAGCAATCTATTTGCATAGATGGTTAATATCTCATAATTATCAAAACTATTATGAAAACAATGATTAGATGAATCATTAACAACCACAGATGATTAAAATAGCAACTGGCAAGATGTAAATGACAGGATTTTAAACCCAATCGCAATCATTTAATCAACACCACTTGAATCATAATCACCCTTAAAGCATAATCAGATATTTTTGCCGCCCATGAAAATTCTTCCCCTTTTAATTCTCATTTTAGCAGGATGCCAGCCAGCCAATCCCCCGCCTGAGATTACGGCCATTGCCCATGCCGGGGGTATTATTCAT
>QQUO01000051.1 GCA_008501575.1 Pseudomonadota bacterium | reverse complement strand
ACATAAGCTTCCACAAATGCGCGACCTTCCTCAATTGAGTTATTCTTTACTTTATTGAGGTCAGCTGCTTTTTGATATTTTTCACGAACCACCTTATCAATATGGCTATTCAGTTTTAGTAAAAAATCATCCACATTTTCTTCTTGAAGGGCTCTATCAGTCATTTGAATAATTTGTTTCGTGGTTCCGGCCGGTTTTAATCCGGTGTAAGCAGCCCCTTCAGTTTCGCGGTGCAAGCGGACCAGGGTTTCTAAAAAATATTTTTCCACAATGGCATAAACTTCTTTATCACCGCTTTTTAAACCATTGGTCTTATTAAACAAAGGTATGATTTCCGGTTCCTGTTCTTGCGTAACCCATTTCAGCACCAAATCCACATTATTAGTTTCAAGTGCTTTGGTGGCGTCATTAATGACCGGACCATCGTAAGAGTCGCAATGTGCCAAAGCGGGGGATGTACCCAAGACCATTAATAGTGAACTGAATACAACCAATCGCATTGATTGCACATTGCTTTTAAGTATTTCGAGTCTATTGAGACTTTTTGATTCTAAATTCATTTTTTTATCCTCAAGATTAAATTGATTTAATTCGATATTAAAAGAATATCTTGGGACAAATATACGCTGTGTATTTACCTTGTGCGACCTACTTCATAATGTAGTACCCATTTAACAAAAATAGAAAGTCCCATTTTATAAAGTTGGACTTTTCTAAACAATATTATGACTTCATTGTGATTTTTATAATTGCTTTTTATATACACTGGGCGTAACCCCGGTCATTTTTTTAAAAACTCGGTTAAATGCCGATTTGGTATTAAACCCACTTTCAAAAGCAATTGTAAGAAAAGATAAATTATCAAATTCAGGCTTAGCCATTTTAGCTTTGACTTCCTCAATCCTGTATTGGTTAATAAAATCAAAAAAATTCAGACCAAAATTTTCATTAATCACCCGCGAAAGATGATGGGAAGGGATTTTAAGTTTTGTTGCCAGTCCAGGTAATGTAAGGTCAGCATCCATATACGGCTTTTCTGTATCCATAAAAGCTTTTATTTTACTAACATATTGCTCTACTTCAGTTTCATTCAGTAACACAGTTGCATATTTTGTCTTTTTTGCCGTTACATATTCGATTGTCTGATCAGGATAATGAATGAATATTTCTTTCTGTTTAAGACCAAAATAGCCAATTAAAATGATAAAAATGGACAAAGAGAGAAATAAGCCATTGGTACAAAATATCCATGAGAATAGATGAAAAACATGATGGATTGTTGCAAAAACGATTAAACCAGTCCAAATGATTGCAAAAGAATAAACAAGTTTTCTTAACCAGTCCAAGTTTATATGTTCAGTTGTAGAAAAGTTGTTAAAAATATTAATATCGAATATTTTAAAGAGTCTTATGGATAATATGAAATAAACAGGACCGGATAAAGCCGTCAGTATTAAAAATAAATCAAACAACAAAGAGTTTCCGTGTTCGCTTTCTACATGGTCCAGTCGTATGCTCCCTGAAATTTCCGGAAATAAAGGACTGACAAAAATAAATATATTGAATAATACAAACGGAATAAAATGAAGCAGACTCATTTTATTGAACTGATAATCTTCGTCTATCAACGCAGAAATATATAAATACAAGAATGGACCATGCAACATAAGCAGCGAAATAAAACTTGCTGACAGAAGATGATAGTCTGTAAATAATATATCCGATAAAAAAGCATAACTACCGGTATACAACCCTAAATATATCAGCCAGTAGATTAATATTTTGTCATATAGAACCTTGTTTTTCTGCAAAATCAAAATTGCAAAAAACAAGGCATTAAAAGTAGCAATTAAAAATATATATTTCATGGTTCAGCTTGTTTAATAAATTCAATTTTGCATATTATTTCCGGGATGCTCTAATGCATGAAATCTAACATTATAATAGACGTCATTGCGTGTATGACGACTATAGGTAATATTTAGTGTTTTTTTATATTTGGAATAAAGGCCTTTTTTATATACACAAAAAGAAAAGGGTAAACTACTCAGAAACTAAAAAAACTGAACCATTTAATCTTTTTTTTAGCGCCTCCCTAAGGCTTCAAATCCGGCAATGACATCAAAAAGCTCGGCATCAATGGTACTTTTTCGCAACTTGTTATAACTGAGCTTTAATTCTTCCAGCATTTCATCAATATTTTTCTCGGCCCGTTGCATGGCAGCCAGTCTGCTGGCATTTTCCGCCGCCAGGGATTCAGCACAGGCTTTATATATTGAGACAAACAAGTATTCTCTGATTAAAGCCCGCAAGGTATCTTCAGTCGCACCGACAACCTGAGGTAAATTTTCTGAAGGCCATTGAAGCGCGGTTATTTGTTCCTGCCATTTTTTATCGGGAGGATACAGCTGTTGGCTTGATTGCAGATAGCCTTCATCATTCAAAGGCTTGTTATGAACAATATAAAAACGATAATCCTGATTGTTTTGGCGATACTGTTCACTTTTAATTAGAATATCATGTACCAGTGGCGTGATGGCAGAAACTGAATTAGGCACATGAAACAGTCTGGTCGGCGTCAGACCGGCATCTGCCAGCAAATAATACACCCGCTCACCCACCGCCCAGGTTTCAATAATTCCGGGCAGATGTTCTAAGCTTTGCTGCCCAAATTCCGCCACGGAATCGTTAAATCGACCGACCAAGCCCTGATCTGAACCAAAAATGACTGCCACGTTTGTTGGTTTCCTCTGCCTGGCACCCTCACCAATAACAGCCAGTTGTCCGCGCTGAAAACTGGCATAAAGACCCAGAGAAATGGTGCGGTAATACATTTGTAAAGACTCAACCGCCATTTGGTATTGGCTGATATTGGCCGTAGACAGCGCTTTCATGGTGCGCACCACCGATCCCAGCTCACCGGCACTTTGCTGTCTTCTTTGTAAACTAATCACGGTGTAACCTGCAGAACATCACTGATGGTTTCATCACCTTTAAGCCATGGCTGTAAAGCTTCATTTGCCAAGGCCACAATGGTTTGTTCATCCTGTTGAGTCAATGGCTCAGAAGCAAATATTCCATGCACTGTGGCAGCGGGTAATTGCGAAGCTTGTTTGCGCACCGCCAGCTCTGCCGTACCAATATGTTCAAGTGGCACCTGATCAAATAAACCATGGGTTAAGGCCAACAGCACAATCAGCTGTTCTGGTACCGGCACCGGTTGCATTTCCGGCTGTTTAAATAATTGGCGGATGCGTCTGCCATGGGCAATCACCTGTTTGGTGTGATCGTCGAGACGGGTACCAAACCGGGCAAAGGTTTGTAATTCTTCGGATTGTGCGTAGGCAAGCTTTAAGTTACCGGATACTTTACGATAGGCTTTTAACTGGGCTTTTCCACCCACCCGAGACACTGATTTACCCATATCCACCGCCGGCAACAAACCCAATTCAAACAACTTGGGCGACAAATAAATCTGACCATCGGTAATGGAAATCAGATTGGTCGGAATATAGGCTGAAATATCCTGTGCTTCAGTTTCGATAATTGGCAAAGCAGTCAAGGAACCGCCACCGTTGGCATCATTTAAATGGGTCGAACGTTCCAGTAAACGCGAATGGATATAAAAAATATCACCGGGAAAAGCCTCTCTTCCGGGCGGACGGCGCAATAACAACGACAGTTCCCGATAAGCCCTGGCATGATGGGTCAGATCATCATAGACAATCAGAACATCACGCCCCTGTTCCATAAAATATTCTGCCACACTGGTGGCGGCATAGGGCGTGATGTATTGCATTCCAGGCGGGCTGTTGCCTTCAGTGACCACCACAACGGTATAATCCATAGCGCCTTGAGCGGTTAACTCGGAAATAACTTTTGCCACCGAAGCGGTGCGTTGACCGATGGCACAATAGACACACAGCACGTTTTTGTCTTTTTGATTCAGAATGGTGTCAATGGCAATCGCCGTTTTACCGGTTTGGCGGTCACCTAAAATCAATTCGCGCTGACCGCGGCCGATGGGGATAATGGTGTCAATAACTTTAATACCGGTTTGCAAGGGCTCATTCACCGCTTCACGACTCATGATGGCCGGAGCCGGCCGCTCAATCGGAAAACGCCGTACAGAGGTAACCGGTCCCTTGTCATCCATTGCATTGCCCATGGGATCAATCACTCGGCCAATAAGATCATCACCAACCGGAATGTCAGCCACGCGATGGGTTCTTTTAACCACATCACCGGCTTGTAATTGATCATCCCGACCGAGTAGAACAACACCGATTTCATCTTCATTTAAATCAAAAGCTATGCCATAAAGATTATGCGGAAATTGTAGTAATTCTTCAAAACCGGTACCCGGTAAGCCACTGACCATGGCAATGCCTGCAGAAACCCTGTTAACCACCCCCAATTCACGTAAACCAATATCAGGCACAAACTGATCTCTACTGCGACTTATTTCTTCAAAAACCTCAGCGATGATGTTATTGAGATTAATGCCGGGTTGCTTATTGCTTGTCATGGCTTTAATCTTGCGCCGCCACATCTGCTTTTAAGGAATCCAGATAAGATTCTATACTCCATGACAGCTGATAGTTTTTGGCATTTATTTCAATACCACTGACCAATTCCGGTGTCGTTTGATATGCAATATCATGCGCTGAACCGCTGATGGCGGAAATGGCTTTTTCGAGTGCTAACTTCGCTGAGTCAGGTAATTCAAAAACACTTTTGATGGTGACGACCTGGTCCTTATGGCTTAGGGCATTTTTGAGCTTATCTTTGTTTTCGTCATCTAAGCTCTGCATTTTATGGATTAAAACAGCCACCAAGCGCTGTTCTAACTCTGTATCGGCCAAATCTGCCAAGGCCTGGCCGGCAATGGCGAAAACCTCATCCCTGGTTTTACGTTTAAGGTGCGCAATGATGTCCTGTTCTTCTTGCTTCAAGGCCGCTTCATATTTAGCTCGTAACGTGTTTGATTCGTCGCGTGCCTGGGCAAACAAACGGGCTTTTTCAGCACTGATTTGCTCTTCCACCTCAGCCATTTTGGCACTGCGTTCTTGTTCAAACTGTTGGTTTTTATGTTGCAACAATTCATGCGCCTTTTGTGCTTCGGCTTTTTGCTCTGCGGCATCTTTCAGTTGTGCCGAGATTTTTTGTTCGCGGGCGTCAATGGCATCCGACACAGGTTGGTATAAAAACCGCTTTAATAACCACACCAGAATCAGAAAGTTGATTATTTGCGCGACAACTGTAAACCAGTTAATTTCCATTATCTAATCACGCTTAAGTGAGGAAATGATTCCAA
>QQUO01000020.1 GCA_008501575.1 Pseudomonadota bacterium | reverse complement strand
GTGGCCAATAAGATTGGCGCGATTAAATCTAAGATTTATGCGGAGAATACTGAAAAAATTGTCGCTTCAATTCAAGATTTTGAACAATACGTACCAGGTGATGAATTATTACAGCGTTTGATTACTTTTAAAAGTAAGGGAATTACGCCCAGAATGTTTCAATATAAGCTGCTCAAGAAAGCCAAACGAATGAAAAAGCACATAGTTTTGCCTGAAGGAGAGGACGAACGAATTCTGATGGCGACCAAACGCCTGGTTGAATTGGACGTGGTCAAGATTACCTTGCTTGGGAACAAAGATAAAATAAAAGAAAAGCTGGCTTCGTTTGAAATTGGACTGGACTTGAGTCAGGTAAATGTCATTAATCCAAGCGATTCTGATTATTTTGATGATTATGCTGAAACACTCTCACAGTTAAGAAAGCATAAAAATGTTAATCTGGCAATTGCCCGGGATTTAATGGTCGGGGTTTCTTATTTCGGCACCATGATGGTTTATAAAGGTGATGCTGATGGTATGGTGTCCGGTGCCATACACACCACCCAACACACCATACGTCCGGCCTTTCAGTTTATTAAAACCAAGCCCGATACCAAACTGGTGTCTTCGGTATTCTTTATGCTGTTAGAGGACCGTGTTTCGGTTTACGGCGATTGTGCCATCAACCCCAACCCCACAGCTGAAGAATTGGCCGAAATTGCCATATCGTCAGCCATCACCAGCGCCGCTTTTGATATTGATCCGACGATTGCCATGTTGTCCTATTCCTCAGGGGCTTCAGGTGTCGGTGAGGATGTGGAACGGGTTCGGCAAGCCACAGCCATTGTTAAACAAAAACGACCTGATTTGAAGGTCATGGGACCGATTCAGTATGATGCAGCGGTTGATATTAAAGTGGGTAAATTGAAAATGCCTGAATCTGAAATCGCCGGACAGGCGAATGTCTTTATCTTTCCGGATTTAAACACCGGAAATAACACCTATAAAGCGGTACAGCGTGAAACCAAAGCACTGGCCATTGGGCCGATATTACAGGGCTTAAAAAAACCGGTGAATGATTTGAGTCGGGGTTGTACCGTGGACGATGTCTTTAATACCGTCATTGTCACTGCCATTCAGGCACAAGCTGTCGCAGCAGAGTCGAAATGAAAATATTGGTCATAAATTCCGGTAGCTCATCCATTAAATTTCAATTACTGCAAATGCCGGAAAAAACCTTATTGTGTCATGGCATGGCTGATCGCATTGGCGGTAAAAATAGTCAACTCAGCTATAAAACAGATACTGTGAATAGCCGCCAAAACATCGCACTAAAAAATCATAAGCAAGGTTTGAAACATATTGCTGAATTGTTACTCGATAAGGATGTGGGTGTCATCCGCGATAAAGCTGAGATCAGTGCCGTAGGTCATCGCGTGGTTCAGGGCGGTAGTTTATTTTCCGAGACTGCTTTAATTAACGAACAAGTGAAGCAGGAAATCCAGGACTTTGCAGATTTGGCACCGTTACATAATCCTCCCAATTTCGAAGGCATTTTGGTGGCCGAACAGTTGTTTCCGGCGGCCAAACAAGTGGCGGTTTTCGATACCGCTTTTCACCAAACCATTCCTGATATTGCCAATCTATATGCCATTCCTAAGAAACTGTACACAGAAAATGGTATTCAAGTCTATGGCTTCCATGGGGTTAGTCATCAATACGTGTCGCAACAAGCGATTAAATATTTGGGCCTTAAAAAATCTAAAATCATCACCATTCATTTGGGTAACGGTTGTAGCATGACCGCGGTCAAGGATGGTCAGAGTATCGATCACAGCATGGGGTTTACACCTTCCAACGGACTTATTATGGGTTCGCGCAGCGGTGACATCGATCATGGCATCATTTTTCATTTGGTGGATAATTTAGGCCATGACCTGGCTGAGGTGAATACCCTTTTAAACAAACAAAGTGGCATGTTGGGACTTACCGGATTCAGTGATTTAAGGGATATTGAAGCACAATCTGAAAAGGGTAATCGTGATTGCACCTTGGCTTTGGCCATGAATGCTTATCGCATTAAGAAATACATCGGTGCTTATGCGGCGGCCATGAATGGTTTGGATGCCATTGTGTTCACTGCCGGTATTGGCGAAAATTCGAGTTTGATGCGATCACTGGTGTGTGCCGATATGGATTTTTATGGCATACAACTGGATGAAGCAAAAAACAGCCTTAAGTCAGACACTCTAAGGGAAGTGAACAGTGTTTCATCTAAAGTAAAAATTATGGTTATTCCCACCAAAGAAGAACTGGAAATAGCCAAACAAACATATAACTTGCTCCATTAATGGTGGTTATTGCGCTTTTAGAGTATTGATATTAAGAATAGTTGATATATAGCTTCAAAAAGCATATAATGATTGATTATAAGAATTAAACCAAGGAGTATTTATGACCATTCGCATTAATGACATAGCCCCTAATTTTACCACTGACTCCACAGCCGGTGAATTAAACCTGCATGACTGGGTTGGCGACAGTTATGCCATTTTATTTTCGCACCCAAAGGACTTTACCCCGGTCTGTACCACTGAGTTTGGTGCGGTTGCCAGATTGGTTCCGGAATTCAAGAAGCGCAATACCAAAGTGATGGGTGTTTCTGTGGATAGTGTCGAAGAACATCATAAATGGATGCGTGATATTGAAGCTTTTGCCGGGGCACCGGCTGATTTCCCAATTATTGATGACACCTCATTACAGGTGGCTAAATTGTATGACATGTTGCCGGCGGAGTCGGTTTTACCCGACGGTCGGACTGCGGCCGACAGTGCCACGGTCAGAACGGTGTTTATCATCGGGCCGGATAAGAAAATCCGCTTAACCATGTCCTATCCGATGTCCGTGGGTCGAAATTTTGCAGAAATCTTACGGGCTCTGGATGCCATTCAGCTTACCGATGGTGCGCCAATTGCCACCCCGGCTGACTGGCGATCGGGTGAAGATGTGATTGTTGGACTTGATTTGAATGATGAGCAGGCCAAAGTTAAATTTGGTGAGATCGATATTAAATTGCCTTATCTGCGATTTACTAAAGCGCCTAAATCATAAACCATCTCACAGCCAGGTAAGTCGGTTTGACATGATTACTTCAGGGGTATTTGTGTGTGAATTACATCAAATACCCTTGTTAATTATCTATTAACTGTTTTAACTTATTAAAACTGATAACCAATGCCCAACAGTAGTCCTTGGGTGGCCAGTAAATACACATCAATGCCCCAGCGATTTTTCTGATAACCGATGCCCGGTACTATGACCGGGGCCACCCCCAGTTGTTTATTGAAATACAGATTATCGCGGTGTTCACCTTTATAGCCATGGATTAAACCGGCGGTTATTTTTCCATGGATGTTGGTATCCTTATATCTAAAGATTTTTCCGTAAAAAATATATTGAGAAAATTGATCAAAAGAGTTATTAAATAAAGCTAAACCATAAACATGGTCATTGGGTTTGACCACCTCAATACCCACCAGTAAAGAGGCGCCTTGATAACTTTCACTGTTACTAAAGTGGGTATAAGTGCCGCCCCATAAGTAAATATCATCGTCCACAGAATCATAGAATTCCCATGCAGTGGCTTTGCCGGACATGAAAAAACTTATCAATAGCATTAACATTATATAAAGACGATACATTTTATCCATATTTCAAATAAGGCATTATAATCATGGATTTATAGCACATGTGTGAAAAAAACATATAATAACAATTTTTTCTCCACTTGATTCAAGGGTCTCTTATATTGAATATTTAAGTGTTGGCCGGACATAAATATGAAAAAAATAATCGCAGGACTAATCATTATTGTGGGAATTATCCATGTTTTACCGGTTTTGGGCGTGATGGGCGCAGACCGCATAATGATACTTTATGGTGTCGAAATTAATGACCCCAATCTGGAAATATTAATGCGTCACCGCGCCATCTTATTTGGGCTGTTGGGCCTGTTTATCATTTACGCCGCCTTTAAACCGGTGTTGCAGCCATTGGCGATTGTCGCAGGTTTTGTTAGTGTGCTGTCTTTTTTAGTTATCTCTGTGTTAGTTGGTGATTATAATGATTCCATTGATAAGGTTGTCATGGCTGATATTGTGGCTCTGGTGGCATTATGTGTGGCTACGGTTTTATATATTTTCCGCTATTTAAAAGATAAAAAGTTACCATGAGCGCATTTCTAATCATTGATACTCAAATAAAGAACGCCGAAGCTTACGAGGGCTATAAAAAACAGGCCAAGCCCATCGCTGAAAAGTTCGGTGGGGTTTATCGAGCCCGAGGTGGCAACATGGATGTCAGAGAAACAGATTTGTGGTCACCAACACGGATTGTTATCATTGAATTTCCAGACTTTAAAAGTGCCCAAGCCTTTGTGGATTCAGAAGAATATGCACCGATGAAATCAATCCGTTTGCAACATGCCGATTGCACGTCCTTTATTATTGATGGAGATTAAGGTATAAATTTTGTATTGCGATAGACTGGCTGAACATTCCCCCGGCCCCTCTCACCAACAGTAAGGCTTTCAAGGCAGAGGGGAGGAGAACCAGATTTTTTTTGAAACTATTACAATAAAGGAGCAAAACCAGTACCTCTGGAGAAGGGTGCAGGGGTGAGTTCAGTCAGACCATCGAGTTATTCTAATTAAGCCCAATCGTGCAATTATTCTTTCATGTTAAGATAAGCCGATACCTTGGAGGTGTCGTTTTACCCTTAGGGACAAAGTTGTTTAATGACCGACAAATTGGGAAAGTTGGTCAATCTTTGATTGCTTTAAAATAATAATAAAAATGCCTATTAAAACACCTGAAAAAATCTTTAAACCCGGTCAATTGTTATTGATTATCGGTATTCTCTTTATCGCCATTAATCTGCGTCCTGCTTTAGCCGCTGTCGGTCCGTTGATTGATGATATTCGGATGGCGACGGGGCTGTCTAATTTTATGCTGGGCTTGTTGACCACTTTGCCATTGCTTTGTTTTGGTGTGGTGTCGATTTTATCGCCTTTGTTTACTCAGCGATTTGGGATTGGCGGCACCTTATTGGGTGCTATGTTCGTGCTCACTGCCGGTATCGGTATACGCTCGATCGATTGGATTCCTGCGCTCTATATTGGCACCTTAATGTTGGGTATGGCGATTGCATTGGGTAATGTTTTATTGCCGAGTTTAACCAAGCGGAATTTTTCCAAAAAATCGGGTCTTGTGACCAGTCTATATTCAGCAATGATGGCTGTCGGTGCAGCATTAGCGGCAGGTCTAAGTGTACCTTTGGCGCATGACCT
>QQUO01000296.1 GCA_008501575.1 Pseudomonadota bacterium | reverse complement strand
AAGTCAGCGAACCCGGTGTGGTTATTTTACGGCCGGTGCAAGCACCACAAACCCACATCGAAACATCACACATTAAATTGTCCATTGACATCGGCCAATTGGAAGAAAAAGTTGATGGGGCGCCGCCAGAAGTGGATATTGATCATATTCGGATTGATGAAAATGCCGATGATCCGATTGTGGAACCCGAAGAATTGGAAGTGCCTAACTTCAATATTGATGACCTCACCACCGCCGAAGTTGGTACCATCATGGTCGATGCTCAAAAAGTCACACCGCCGGATATTCCGGTCGATGGCATCGAATTTAACGATTCTGATGAACCAATCGTCAAAAAGGTCAAGCACCCAGAACCTGAAGTGGATATTTCATATATTTCACTGGAAGTGGAAGATTAGACCTTCGCAATAAACTGGTTTGTTAAAGCCTAAATGCCCGTAACAATTGATAATCATCCTGACACGCTTGAGCCACTTTGGCTTCTGCTGGGGTGAGTGGTGTGTCTTTTTCTTGATAGGGTTTAAAACCGGTGGACTCAATGACACGGTTATACCAGTGTGATGCCCACACGCCATCTGAATCCCGATAACCCGTTGGCCAGCTCAGCATGGCATCATCAAATGTCACATTGAGTGCCTGACAGAGCTTTTCCAAAGTCGCTTTGGGTTGATTAAGTACATCCACCGATTCAACCACCGGCGGATTATGGCCGATGTGGTTTTTGACCATGTTAAATATACTCACCTGACGACTGTAACCGAGTGCCTCGGCAGTGATGTATGGGTATTTACGCACATAGGAGCGCACCACATCTTTGGGATTACGGATTAAAAAAGCATGCTTAAATGGCACAATTAAATGGTTTTTGACAAAATTCATGTCCAGCATATGATGCGCCATATGCTTTTGATAAAAAATATTGATCGAATCTGCTTGTGGGGCCAATAAGCCGTCGATGACCGCACGATAGTCGGCACCCTGGGCGGCAATGACTTCTTTTTTTAGTGGGTGGTTTTCACCGCTGGCGGCTAAAAAGGGGCCGTAAAAAGGTTCATCGATGACCACAGTGTCACGGCGGTTTTCCCAGGAGCGCATCATGGCGGTGGAGATATTGCGTGGTCCGGACCACATGGCGATACGTATCAGACTCATGATTTATTTTGTTGCCTAACCTGGTCATTAATCAGGGCCTGGTAACTGGTTTGTAGCTTTTTCATAATGTTGAAAGTATCGGCTTGTCCGATGTGACGACCATCCACTGAGGTGACCGGTGTGACGCCGGCAAAGGTGCCGGTAATAAACACTTCATCGGCACTGTAAACGTCGAACAGAGAAAAGTTTTTCTGCCGTATCGGGATGTTTAATTGTCCGCATAAATCGATGATTTTACCGCGGGTGATACCACCCAGGCAAAAGTCTCCGGTTGAAGTCCATACTTCGCCATTCACCACAATAAAAAAGTGGGTGGAATTACAGGTGGCCACAAATCCGTGCGGATCCAGCATCAAGGCTTCATCGGCACCGGCGGCGATGGCCTGAATACAAGCCTGGATGCAGTTGTGCTTGGAGTGTGAATTGATTTTATGGTCCTGAATATCGGGGTAGCCACGGCGCACATGGGCAGTGAACAGTTTAACGCCCTGGTTTTTCTTGCGGCTTGAGGGGGTTTTATATTCCGGAATAATCACCACCGTGGTGCCGGGCCTGGTGGCTGCCGGGGATTGATAGGGTGTGGTTTTTTCACCTCGGGTCACCATCATACGCAAATGTACATGGTCATGCATGTCATTGGCTTTGACGGTTTGATAGAGCATCTGTTTAAAATCTTCGGCGCTGTATTCAAGGTCCATGGCCAAAGCCTTGGCGCCTTTAAACAAACGCTTTAAATGATCATCAATAAATACCAGTACGCCGTTATGTAAGCGGGCACTTTCCCAAATGCCGTCACCCATTAAAAAGCCACTGTCAAACACCGATATTTTGGCGTCTTTACGTGGCACCATTTCACCGTTAACGTAAATAAGTACATCCTGGTTACGTGGATCATTCTCTGCTGCGTGGCTGCCTGTGGTCATGGTTTGTTATTAATGGTTAAAAAGAATATGGTAGAATTTTTAGCATCGATTGGCAAATGAAATTGTTCAAATTATATGGGCCGAATGAATATTTATGACAATGGCTTAGGGCGAAAGACAAGGCATGCCTTGTCGCTACGATAGCAATAATAATTAATATGAGGAGGTTTAGAAATGTCGGTTCGGGTATTGTGGTTTTTATTGGTACTGTTTGTCGTTATTTTGGCTTGGTCAGCTTATCAGCCTTATGATTTGGCGACCTGGGCTTTGGAAGTGTCACCAGCGATTTTAGGTGCGATAATCTTGTTGCTGACTTATCGGCAATTTCAGCTGACCGGTTTATTGTATATGTTGATATTTTTACATGCGGTGGTGTTGGTGGTTGGTGGGCATTACACTTATGCCAGGGTGCCTTATTTTGATGGCTTTATGTCATTTATTTGGCCGGAGCGTAATAACTATGACAAGCTGGGGCATTTTATGCAAGGCCTGGTTCCCGCGATATTGTCTCGTGAGCTGGTGATTCGGTTTAATGTGTTCAATTCCCGGGCCTGGATGAATTTCTTTATTGTCTGCTTTTGCTTGGGATTTTCAGCCTTTTATGAGTTAATTGAATGGTGGGTGGCTTTATTGAGTGATGAAGCGAGCGAGTCATTTCTGGGCACCCAAGGCTATGTATGGGATACCCAGTCGGATATGTTTTTGGCACTGATTGGGGCGGTGCTGGCTTTGGTGCTGTTTTCGCGTTGGCATGACCGACAGTTGGTGCAACTAAGACAGGAATTGGTATAACACAGCTTGTCGGAGCAACACACCATTGGCGACCTGCTCTAAAATCACCGATTGGGGGCCATCCGCCACTTCCGCGCTGATTTCGATGCCGCGATTGCTGGGGCCCGGGTGCATAACAATGGCGTCTTTATTTGCCAGTTTCAATTTGTCAGCATCGAGACCGTATTGTTGGTGCCATTGATTAATGTTTAAAAATTCATTCTTGTCAAACCGTTCTTTTTGAATGCGCAACATAACCACCACATCGGCCTGATCCAAAGCCGTGTTGATGTTGTCTGCTTTTTTGTCGGCGTATTGTTTCGGCATTAAATTATCCGGGCCGTACAAAACAATGTTTGTTGTTTTGAGTGTGGTTAAAGCATCAATCAGCGAATTGGCCACCCGAGAATGTTTAATGTCGCCAATGATGGTGACTTTTAAATCCTGAAAATTGGTTTTATGTTGTCGTATGGTATACAGGTCTAACAGGGATTGGGTCGGGTGTTGGTTTTGACCATCACCGGCATTAATGAGATGCACATTATTTGGCAGTAAATCGACAATTTGCTGGTGGGCGTGGTCTTCGGGATGGCGCATAATCAAGGCATCGGGCGCCATGGCAACGATGGTTTTAATGGTGTCATGAAAACTTTCACCTTTTTGCACGGAGGAGTGACTGACCGGTAGATGAAACACAGTGGCACCCAGACCTGATGCAGCCAGTTGGAATGACAACAGGGTGCGGGTGGAATTTTCATAAAATAAACACACCGCTTGTTTGCCCGCCAGCCGATTCAGTCGTAGTGCTTTTGTTTCAGTTTGGATTTCATCGGCCCGTTTAAACAATTGTTCAAGGTCGGCTTTGTTCAGGTCTTTGATGTCGAGTAAATGTGTCATGTTAACTGTGTTGGTTGAACCACGATTGTAAAATAATGGCGGCCGCTTCGGCATCCAAATTGTTTTTGTGCTTGGCTTTGCGGGTTTGTTGTTGGCGTTGCTGTTGAAAGCCTCGTTCAGCTTCATAAGAGGTTAAGCGTTCATCGCAATACACAATCGGAAGCTGTGTTAAATTCTTGAGTTTTTTAGCGAATTTTTGCACTTGTCGGGTGAGGGTTTGTTCTTCGCCGTCCATGGTTAAGGGCAAGCCCAGTACAATTAAATCAATGTGCCATTCAGCAATTACCTGTTGCAACTGATTCAGGGTGTCCTGGTTATTGGCAATTACTTTTAGAGGGTTGGCGGTGTTGGTCAAATCCTGGCCAATGGCCAAGCCGATGCGCTTGTGGCCGTAGTCAATACCTAAAACAGTGTTAGGCATGACCACCGATGTCCACCAGTTGGTGAGGTTTAATACCCAATAAGCCTAAGGCTTGTGACCATTTATCTTCGCTTAAATCAAACAGCAGGTTTTCATCCACGGGTCCTGATAACCAGTCATTGGCCGCAATTTCCTGTTCCAGCTGACCGGCATCCCAGGTGGCACAGCCCAAAGCCATCAGCCATTCCCCTTTTACATTGTCTTTGGCGATGGCCTGAATAATGTCTTTGGAGGTGGTCAAGGCCAGCGAAGGGGTGATTGTTATGGAGCTGTCAAACTGGCTGTTACCCCGATGTAATATAAAACCACATTCAGCATTAACCGGACCGCCTTCGTAAACCGGCTGATTGTGTACCAGTCCGCCATCATCCAGGTCCAGTCCTAATAAGATTTCAGCAAAATCAATGTCGCTGGGCTGATTGATGCGAATACCCATGGCGCCGTGTTCGTTGTGCTCACAAATCAGAATCACCGCCTGGGTGAAGCGCTCATCGGGCATACCGGGCTGGGCAATAAGAAGTTGATTGGTTAAGTTCATTTTTGTCTCAATAAATGACCGGGTAGAAACTGCCATGTGCGGGTGATATATAAAATATCAACCGGTTCCTGGGTATCCGGTAAAGGTTCAAAGGGTTGTGCAATTTCAACAATGTGTTTAGCCGCTTCATCTAAAAACCGATATTTTGACGGTTTAATGATTTTGATTTCATGCAAGGAGCCGTCTTTATTAATGCCGACAGTCAGCATGACTTCGCCTTTAAATGATTTTTTCTTGGCCTTATCAGGGTAGTTTAAGTCGCCGGTTCGTTCAATGGTTTTTACCCATTGATTGATGTAGGGTGCATATTCATAGGCTTTGGTGCTACTGGAGACATATTTGGTGCGCGGTTTTTTGGCATAGCGTTGTATTTTGCGGGCAATTTCTTCTTTCATTTGTGCCAGTTTTTGTTGTCGGCTGTTGAGCTGTTGTTCTTTGGTCGTTTGTTTTTCTTGCTGTTTTTGCTTATCTGAGAATTGCTGGTGTTGCCCACTGATTGCGGTAACCACGGCGGTGTCTTGTTGTTGCCGACTTTTTTTTTGTTGTTTGGTTTGTTGTTTGGAAACGCCATCGGGGGTTACCGCAGGGCCACTGATGATATCCGTAGGCCGGCTTTTTTTGTCCAAATTACCACCACCGATTTGATTATTGGCGGACAGATA
>QQUO01000257.1 GCA_008501575.1 Pseudomonadota bacterium | reverse complement strand
TTGCAAGATTTTTATTTAATGAAAGCGTATTAAGTAAATGATGTTGCTATAAAAATTATTGGGTTAAAATGGAATACAAGTTATTACATTAAGCGAAGAGATGAGTATTACCAGTATGAGAATCTCAGACGATATCAACAAACCGTTGGAATCTCTGGCAAAAAAAATGGATCGAAGTAAAAGTTACATTATTAATCAAGCGATTAAAGAGTACATCGCTCGACAATCATTGGATGATGCCAGATGGCAAGAAACATTGCAGGCGCTTGAGTCCATCCAAGCCGGTAAAACAGTGGCTGAAGACAATGTAAATGCCTGGCTTAATAGCTGGGGTACCGGTAGCCGGACAGCACCACCGAAAGCGTGATTGTTAAGTATTCGTCGGAATCAATCGACGACCTGCATAGGGTTGTCGAATTCGTGGAAAATAAAAACCCTTTTGCGGCGCGAAGAATTGCCATTGATCTGCAAGAAGGTATTGCCAAGCTCAAGCAATTCCCTCACATCGGTTTGCCCGTATTAAAGGCCCCTGACCCGGAACAAGTCCGAGATCTTTACATTAGTCACTACACGATACGTTATTTGATAACTGATGAGGTTATTTATATTTTAAGAATTTGGCATCATAGGGAAAATGAGAAAAATTAAAAAGATTAAATACTTGCTCCACCGTGCTTCTTTAATGTTTTTAAAAGTGTATCGGCAATCATTTTGTTGACATTCAAACCTCAAACAAATCCCCTTGATACGAAGTTAAGGGGTTTTGGTATTGAAAGCCCAGTCCCAATAAGCGCACCGGTTTTCCTTGGCGGTGCCAGGCGGTTTTGATGAGTTCCTGGAAGGTTGTGAGGTCGGGTTGGTGGCCGATGGCCTGGGCAGTGGTGGTTTGGAAGTCGCTGAAGCGGACTTTGACATACAGGGCTTTAATCATTAGCGGGACGTGGCTTTTTTTCAGGGCGCGTTGGTGGCGTTCCAGTAGTGATTCATAGAGTCTCGGGATAACGGCTTGACAGGCGGTGAGGTTGGGCAGGTCATTTACAAAGGTGTCTTCGATACTGGTTGATTTACGCAGGCGTTGGGTTTGTACCGGGCGGTTGTCGATGCCACGGCAGAAATTATATAAAGACAGGCCGAAGCGACCGAAATGCTGTTGCAGTTCTGATTCGCTCAATTGCTGTAAATCAGCGCAGGTGTGGAGGCCGAGCTTCTGCATCTTTTGGTTGGTGACCTGGCCGACACCGGGGATTTTCTTGACCGCTAAATCTGCCATAAAATCATCGATGTCATCGGGTGTTATCAATTTTTGGCCGTTGGGTTTATGCCAGTCGCTGGCGACTTTAGCGAGGAATTTATTGGGGGCAATACCGGCGGAAGCGGTGAGACCGTGTTGTTCGTGGATATCTTTGCGGATGGCCTGAGCCATAAGGGTGGCGCTGCCACGGCAATGGTCTGAGTCGGTGACATCTAAAAAGGCTTCATCCAGGGATAAGGGCTGAATAATCTCGGTGTAGTTTTTGAAGATTTCGAAGATTTCCCCTGAGACCTGGCGATAGACATCAGAGCGAAGCGGTTGAATAATCAAATCGGGACAGAGTTTTAAGGCTTTGGCCATGGGCATGGCGGAATGAATACCGTATTCACGGGCTTCATAGGAACAGGTGGCGACCACGCCTCTTTTATGCGGCTGCCCACCAACGGCCAGGGCTTTGCCGGCCAGCTCCGGAAAATCACGGACTTCAATGGCGGCATAAAAGCAGTCCATATCGATGTGGATGATTTTTCGCAGGTTTTCCATAGCCGTTACAGGCGGGCGTCAACCTCGTTCTTAGGAAATAAGCCTTTGAGATCAAATACCAAACCATCCGCGACACAGAATTTCCGCGGATTATAATCGGGCTCTGTAAAACAATCATGAGCCACGGCCACCATCACCAAATCATAGCTGCCGGCTTTGGGCTCTTGGGTCAGTGCAATGCCATATTCCTGCTTTAAATCATCTTCATCGGCCCAGGGATCGCATACATCCACGTGGGCATGGTAACGTTCCAATTGGGCTTTAATTTCCACCACGCGGGTATTGCGTAAGTCCGGACAGTTTTCTTTAAAGGTGACACCGAGGATAAGAATACGTGATTTAACGATGTGTTTAGAGTGCAGTGCCATCAGTTTTAAAATGCGCTCGGACACATAGCTGCTCATGTTTTCATTGAGACGGCGCGCGGTGGTAATTAACTGCGGAAAATAGCCACGTTGTTGGGATTGATGAATCAGGTAATAGGGATCGACGCCGATACAATGACCACCGACCAAGCCCGGTTTAAATGGCAGGAAGTTCCATTTGCTGCTGGCGGCAGCAATAACATCGAGGACATCAATGTTCATTTCATGAAACATCATCGACAGTTCATTCATAAAGGCGATGTTGATGTCGCGCTGGGTGTTTTCAATGGCCTTGGCGGCTTCAGCCACTTCAATACTTGGTGCCATATGGGTGCCGGCAGGGATAATTTTCTGGTAGATTTGATTGATTCGTTCAGCGATTTCCGGGGTCGAGCCGGACACCACTTTCACAATGGTTTGCAGGGTGTTGACCTTGTCGCCCGGGTTAATGCGTTCCGGTGAATAGCCCAGATAAAAGTCTTCATTGAACTTCAGGCCGCTGGCTTGTTCCAGTGTGTTAGCACAGATACCTTCGGTGGCGCCGGGATAAACGGTGGATTCGTAAATTACCACATCACCTTTTTTCAACAGGCTGCCAATGCTTTTACTGGCCGCCAGCAGCGGTGCTAAATCAGGGGTGTGGTTGCTGTCCACCGGTGTCGGGACAGTAATAATAAACACCTTGGCATCGGCCAAATCCTGACAGTTGTCGGTTAATTGCAAATGGCTGCTTTGCAGTTGTTGCTTGCTAACTTCCCGGGTGTGGTCGTGGTATTTTTTCAGTGCCTGAATGCGGTTCACGTTTAAGTCATAACCCAGGGTGGGATAATGTTCAGCCAGGGCCAGCGCCAAAGGTAAGCCGACATAGCCCAATCCAATAACCGCAATGTGATTCGATGACGGCATCAGATATCAAAAACCGGTAGCTTTTGTGGGGTCAACTTCTTGCTCAGTCGCACATAATGGGGCAGACCATCATCATTAAACGGCGGAAAGGCTTCGCCTTGAATCAAGGGTTGTAAGTAGCGACGACAGGCATCGGTAATGCCAAAACCATCTTCAGTGATGTAATCACGGGGCAGCATTTTTTCGACATTGGCCAAGTCTTTCAGTTCAGCGGTGGTGATGTCCCAGGTATAGGGATTTTCAGTTAAACGTCTAATGACCGGCATCACCGCATTGCGACCCTCGACGGCCAATTCCATGGCGCGTTTACCAACCGCATAGGCTTGTTCCAAATCCGTTTTTGAGGCCAGATGCCGGGCTGAGCGTTGTAAGTAATCGCTGATGGCGTAATGGTACTTAAAGCCCAGTTCATCGCGCACCATTTGCGCAATAACGGTGGCAACACCGCCCAATTGGGCATGACCAAAGGCATCCGTGGTACCGGCATCGGCCAGAAATTTACCGTCTTTGTCTTGCACACCTTCGGACACCACAATGGAACAATAACCGTGGTTATCGACTGACCATTTGACGCGCTCTAAAAATGCGGCTTTGTCGAATGGGATTTCCGGAAACAAGATAATTTGCGGCGGTTCATCGTGGTTTTTTCCGGCCAGGCCTCCGGCGGCGGCAATCCAGCCGGCATGGCGGCCCATGACTTCTAAAATAAAGACTTTGGTTGAGCTTTCAGACATGGATTCCACATCGAGACTGGCTTCCATGATTGAGGTGGCAATATATTTAGCGGTGGTACCGAATCCGGGGCAGGTGTCGGTCACTGGCAAATCATTGTCGATGGTTTTGGGTACACCAATACACATCACATTCAGACCTCTGGCGTGAGCCATTTGAGAGACTTTGTGGGCGGTGTCGGAGGAATCGCCACCGCCGTTATACAGAAAATAACCAATATTATGGGCTTTGAAGACATCCACTAAACGGTCATATTCGCGTTTTTGTGCGTCTGGATCTTTCAGTTTAAAACGACACGAACCAAAGGCGCCGCCGGGGGTATGCATTAAAGTGGCAATCTCGTCATCCGAGTGTTGCGCGGTGTCGATGAGTTCTTCTCGTAAGGCACCGATAATGCCGTTTTTGGCACCAAATACAGTACCGACTTCGGGTAAAGAACGGGCGGTTTGAATCACGCCACAGGCGGTGGCATTAATAACGGCGGTGACGCCGCCGGATTGACAATAAAGGGCATTTTTCTTTGGCATATTTGCTTCCTGTTGTTATTTTTTTAGTTCAATTATTGACTATCTATGGTTTGCGGTGTACTGTTAGCGGTTTTCTAACAAACACCTTATTTCCGTATCATCACCGGCTCTTTAAGTTGAGAATTTTAACTGAAAATGACCTGACTTGCACCGTTGTGTGCGATAACCTGTGATGGCGAGCATAAGCAAGAAGAGAACAGACTATGAGAATCGTTTTACTCGGCGCGCCCGGTAGTGGCAAAGGAACCCAAGCTAAATTGATTGTAAAAGAACGGGGTATCCCGCATATTTCGACCGGCGATTTGTTGCGTCAGGCTATTGCGGATGAAACCGAATTGGGATTAGCGGCCAAAAAAGTCATGGATGCCGGAGAACTGGTGTCTGATGAGATTGTTTTGGGCATGCTTAAGGACCGTTTAAATAAATCTGATGCGCAACAAGGGTTTGTACTGGATGGTTTTCCCCGTAATTTAACCCAGGCTGAAATGCTGGAAGATTTGCTGACGGAACTAAACATTGAATTGGATCATGCCTTGCTTATTCAAGTGAATCCGGATGAAGTGGTGGCACGCATTGCAAAACGGGCTGAACAAGAAAATCGAACCGATGACACTGAAGAAGTGGTCAGAAATCGGCTCGAAGTGTACCGTGAACAAACTGAACCAGTGGCTGATTTTTATCGTAAGCAGGATATTGTGTCAGAAATTCATGGTACCGGCACCATCGAAGAAGTACATGACCGTATTCAAGCGGTTCTAAGATTCTGATTCATCACCAGAACAATCTTTTTAAATCACCCTCGAGTTAAACCGAGGGTGAGTGGCCTGCAGTTGATAGCTGTCATCATTCCAATCTATTGAGATGCCACAATAAAAACACCTCTGGATTCACTTATATTGTTAGCTTGATTGTAATCATTGGATACATGGAGCGATGCATTATTCCTGATTTCATTACCAATCTGGCCATTAATGGTTAAGGTTATGGTGCAAATTATGACCTCACTTGGCGCCAAGCTCGCCACTTGTCTGTCATAATATGTCCAGTATTCTTGGCTAAACAGTGTGAAACCACAGGTATCACTGACATAATCCATGGAATTAGTTATATAGATATCCAGAAATCGAAAATTAGTGGCCGTTGTGGTCCCTATATTTTGAATCACAAGCTGATATGTGATGCTGTCCCCATGGCTGAACGGTTCTGATGTCAGCCGTGTTTTTTCGATCAAAACATCCGTGTAATTAAAATTTAAACTTCTGTCTCCTTTAAGCATAAGGCCAGCTCCTGCGTAAACCTCTGCAAGGGCCAAAATGTTAACACCATAATTCTCTACATTCGACATGGGGCTTGTCATGCCTTCAAAGCCATCCATAAAAATAATATCAGGTACAGAAATATTAACCGCTACGTCGGTTAATCCTGTTGTGTCAGCTGGTAACGTTAAGTCCTCGGTCCAGGTATTGCCATCATAATGCCAGACCACGCCGGCATTGCCACCCACACCATCGGGTTTAAAACCAACCGCAAACACATCATTTGGACCAATACCCCCAATCCAGGTAAAGGTCTGGTCTGCAGGAATAATAACATTCATATTGTCCCAGCTGCTGCCATCAAAATGCCAAAGTTCTGCGGTGGTCTGGTTTCTGATGGCAAAGGCTTCTAAGGGTGCAATGGAGCCCGGAATACAGGAGCTTTGAGGTATCCAGACACCATCCAGTGAAAGTGCGATGGGTTCTTCATGAATGGGGCCAAAACCATTCAAATCACCCAGATAATTATCAACATGAAAAATATCACCTGCGGTGGTGAACAGTTTGATGTCGTCGCTGTTACCGCAAGCGGTTAACATGGGTGGGCCGAAGGTTCGACAAAATGAAGGATTGGTATCGGCGGGTATTATTGGACATACAGAGCTGAACTGACTGCCTAAAACACCATAATAAATGGCATCTTCTTCAGGTGTAATCCAGGTGCCGGTAAAAATTGTGTCATTGGTTTCGGTGCGTGCTGTTGACCAACTCGAACCATCCCAGAGTAACACCACATTTTTGCCCGCGGCCACCGCTAAATTGGCTGATGAGGCATAGACATCATAAAGTTCTTCGGTGGTGCCTGAAGGCATGAGGGTGCCGTTGTCTCCATTCAAAAAATGAACGATTTCACCATTTTCTCCCACCCCTATGGCGAAATGGCTGTTCGGTGCTGATATACCGTTAAAAGAACCCGTGGCCGGTGTACTGATTAAGGTCCAAGTTGTGGTGCCGGCCAACGCCAGTCCCAACAGCAAACAAGCCACTAAAACAAAAATTCGATTCAACATAACAGTTCCTTTTTTTAATTAACTGTTTATATATGCGAAAAGGAAGGGGGAAATGCGCCAATTAATTGTGTTGTTATGATGGTGTGTTACTAATACCTTTAAGCCTCTATTGAAGCTTTCACAAAAAATGGATGTAAGTTATAAAATATTTGGCTTAGGTTTTACCACCTTTTTTTACCACAAATAACAGCCGGTCTGACTGTTCAATCGGACCGGCCATACGATGTCCGAACCGTTCACACCACACCTGAAAATCCAATTCGGCGTGTTTGTCGGTCACCGCAATACACAACTGCTGACCCACAGCAAGCTTTGACATGGCTTGCTTGAGCTTTAAAAGGGGTTGTGGGCACAATAAGCCGGTGGCATCAATATCTACTTCAGAAAGTTCAGTCATGGGTGCAATTTATCATGAGGCAAAAAAAAAGACCACAGGGGGATTGTGGTCTTTTAGTATTCAAGAGATTGAGAAAAGGGGGAAAGGGTGTGTGTAAACTCAATCTCTCGACTTAACTGCTATTTTACGCTTAAATCCTTAACGAAACGTGAACTCCATCACAAATAACACGCTATTATGAAAATAAATTGGCCTCATGTTTGCAGATTAAACCATGATAAACTGAAGGTATGGTTTTATTTTAGGTCGTTCATATGCGTGTTTTTATATTAATAAGTCTTTTTTTAACCACCATTGGTTTTGCAGAAAAAGAGGTGCAGCCTTTATCAGGCACATTGGATTCATTTATTAATGTCAGAGATTTCACCGCCTTTAAAAATGAAGCATATTTCACCGCCCAAGATGCCCATGAGCGACGAACAATCATGGTTAAAGCGCAGTCTGTTAACGGCCGGTGGCGTGATTTTGAAAAAGTCCCTTTTAGTGGTCTATATCGAGACATTGAACCGTTTTTGAGCCCGGATGGATTGCGCCTTTATTTTGCATCCAATCGGCCTGTGACCGGCATCAGGCCATCCAGCCATTATGACATCTGGTATGTGCACAGAAGCAATCCCGAGTCTCCCTGGTCAGAACCGATACATTTACCCGGGCCTGTTAATACGGAGAGTAATGAATTTTATCCGGCGGTGACTGCCAACAATAACCTGTATTTCACTTCAGACCGACATAATGATAAACGTAAAGATGATATTTATATGAGTCCCTGGGTGAACGGCCAGTATCAACCGGCCCGGGCTTTGAGTGATAACATTAACAGCCCGGGCTATGAATTTAATGCCTATGTGGCCGCGGATGAATCGTTCTTAATTTACACCATTTATGCCGCCGAGGATGGGCTTGGCAGTGGTGATTTATACATCAGCTATCGACAAAGTGATGGTGATTTCGGTCCCCGGGTTAATTTAGGGCCATCCATTAATTCGGATAAAATGGATTATTGTCCATTTTATGATGGTTCCCAGCAGCGCCTTATTTGGACCAGTAAACGCAGTGCCATCGGTGATACTAAGCTGCCTGATGTGACAACATTTATCAAAACCACGCAGCAATATGAAAATGGGTTCAGCCGTTTATATCAAAGTCCATTTGTTGTTGATTCTGCGGCAACCCAATCGAACGCACAACTGCCGTGAAGCTGGCTTTATTAACTGCCTCCGAATGGCCACAGGGGGATGGTGATGATGGGTTTTTGTTGGCAGCCCTAAAACAACGGGGAATAGAAGCAAATTGGCATATTTGGCAAGCGCCTGAGCTGCTGATGCAATATGACATGTGCTTAATCCGGTCGGTGTGGGACTATCATTTAAAACCACAGGCTTTTTTGCAGTCTATTCAAGAATTGGCGGTACATACACCGGTGCTTAATGCACCTGAAGTGGTTGCTTGGAACAGTGAAAAAACATACTTAAAAGAATTACAAACAGCGGGATTACCGGTGGCAACAACCCATTGGATAACCCAATCTACGGATGGTGATTCGCTGCGCAATAAACTATCTCAAAGTACTGATAAGGAATGTTTTCTCAAACCGGTGATTGGTGCTGATGCCTCGGCCACTCTGCGTTTTAAGGCAGATTCTGAGGGAATTCAAAAAGCGCTGCATCATATTGAACAAAACCTCAGTCATTGCGAATTAATGTTACAGGCCTTTATGCCATCAGTGATGAGTTATGGTGAATTGTCTGTTATCTATTTTGGCCGGCAATTCAGTCATGCGGTGATAAAAAAACCGCAAGCAGGGGATTATCGGGTTCAAGATACCTTTGGTGGTGTTGATAAACTTTATCATTTAAACCGTGAACAACGGCGGGTGGCTGACGATTGTATGGATTATTTACAAGGTCGGTTTGGTCGCTTGACTTATGTCCGCTTGGATTTTTTATATGACCATGACGATCAAATGGTAGTCAACGAAGTTGAACTCATTGAGCCGTCATTATTTTTTCGGCATCGCCCTGAAGCGGCTTTTCTATTGGCGGATGAGTTATTAAGCAGCACATAAAAAAACCCCGAACCTTGCGATTCGGGGTTTTAACAACATGGTGTTATTGGGAGGTGATTTACATCATGCCGCCCATACCACCCATGCCGCCCATACCACCCATGCCACCCATATCAGGGCCGGCATCATCTTGCGGAAGATCCGCAATCATGCATTCGGTGGTAATCATTAAGGCAGCCACAGAAGCGGCGTGCTGTAAGGCGCTGCGGGTTACTTTGGCCGGATCGAGGACGCCGTCTTCAATCATGTCAACGTATTTGCCGGTTGCGGCGTTGTAGCCGTAATTGCCTTTGCCTTTTTTCACTTCGTTAAGCACCACTGAATCTTCTTCAGCACAGTTTTTAACGATTTGACGTAACGGCTCTTCCATGGTGGTTAAGGTGATGGCGATCCCGATGTTTTGGTCTTCGTTGTCACCTTTGAGATCCTTAATAGACTGTTGTGCGCGAATTAGCGCCACACCACCGCCGGGAACCACACCTTCTTCAACCGCTGCTCGGGTTGAGTGTAAGGCATCTTCGACACGGGCTTTTTTCTCTTTCATTTCCACTTCCGTGGCGGCACCAACTTTAATAACGGCAACACCGCCGGCTAATTTAGCCACACGTTCTTGCAGTTTTTCTTTGTCGTAATCACTGGTGGCATCTTCAATTTGCTTACGCACTTGATTAACGCGGGCATCAATCTCTTTGGCGTCACCGGCACCATCAATGATGGTGGTGTTGTCTTTATTCACTTGGATTTTCTTAGCAGAACCTAAATCATCAAGTTCAACTTTATCCAATTGTAAGCCGACTTCTTCAGAAATAACGGTCCCACCGGTTAACACAGCAATGTCTTCTAACATGGCTTTGCGGCGATCACCGAAACCAGGGGCTTTAACCGCACAGACTTTAACGGTACCGCGCATATTATTTACCACCAAAGTGGCCAGGGCTTCGCCTTCGATGTCTTCGGCAATAATGAATAATTTTTTACCGGTTTTGGCAACCGCTTCTAAAACAGGTAATAATTCACGGATGTTGGAGATTTTTTTGTCGTGTAACAAAATAAAAGCATCATCCAATTCCGCTGTCATGGTTTCTTGATTGGTTACGAAATAAGGGGATAAGTAACCGCGATCAAACTGCATACCTTCAACCACATCCAATTCGTTCTTCAAGCCAGAACCTTCTTCAACAGTAATCACGCCTTCTTTACCGACTTTATCCATGGCATCGGCAATAATTTTACCGACTGATTCGTCGGCATTGGCAGAGATGGTTCCCACTTGAGCAATGGCTTTAGAGTCGGAACATGGGGTGGCTTGTTTTTTAATGGCTGCAACGGCCTTTTCAACGGCTTTGTCGATACCGCGTTTTAAATCCATTGGGTTGCGACCGGCGGCCACGGCTTTTAAACCTTCGCGCACAAACGCCTGGGCTAAAATGGTTGCTGTGGTGGTGCCGTCACCGGCCACGTCGTTGGTTTGTGAGGCCACTTCTTTGACCATTTGGGCACCCATGTTCTCGAATTTATCTTCTAATTCGATCTCTTTGGCCACGGACACACCGTCTTTTGTCACGGTTGGGGCACCAAAACTTTTTTCCAATACCACATTACGGCCTTTCGGTCCTAATGTAACTTTAACGGCATTGGCTAAAAGGTTTACACCACGAGCCATTTTGGCACGGGCGTCTTCTGAAAATTTGATTTCTTTTGCACTCATAATTTAGTTCTCCTGTTAACCAATGATTCCAATGATGTCTTGTTCTTTCATGACGACGACTTTTTCGCCCTCAATCTTGACTTCGGTGACGTTGAACTTATCTTCAAACAACACTTTGTCGCCGACTTTAACTTCAAGTGCTTTAACCTCGCCGTTGTCTAACAGCCTGCCGTTACCCACGGCCAATACTTCACCGATGACCGGTTTTTCTGTGGCAGAATCAGGCAAAACGATGCCGCCTGGTGAGGTGGTTTCCTCTTTTACGCGTTTAACAATCACGCGATCATGTAAAGGACGTATATTCATTGATTGAACTCCTTAAAAATTAATAACAAATTATTTAATTGTTGGCGCACCGCAGCGGAAGCTTTGGTGCTTGGTTGGTTGTCATATTGGGTTTGAATGTTTTTAATTCAAGTGGGAAATGAAAAAAAATCACCACAAGCCCAAGCCACTTTAACTGCGCAATCCCCAACCTTTATGCAAAATAAGCCAAGAGAAAAAGCCCAAAATAACCACAAAGGAGATGATTAGACCGTAGGCCACAAAGATATTGATGTCTGACACGCCTAAAAAACCGTAGCGAAAGGTGTTGACCATGTATAAAACCGGGTTGATTTTAGACACACCCTGCCAGAATTCGGGTAATAAAGAAATGGAATAAAAGACCCCGCCCAAATAAGTCAGCGGCGTTAAAATAAAGGTTGGTATGATGGCAATGTCATCAAATTTGGTGGCAAAGGCGGCATTGACAAAACCGGCCAATGAGAACACCACTGACGTCAGCACCACGGTGGAAATCACAATCCAAATGTTATGAATTTGAATGTCCGTGAAAAACAGCGAGACGCCGGTGACAATAATACCAACAGCCAGGCCCCGGAATAAACAACCGCCCACATAACCGACTAAAATGGCCCAGTTTGGCATCGGTGAAATTAATAATTCTTCGATGTGCTTGGAAAACTTGGCCCCAAAAAATGACGACACCATATTACCGTAGGAACTGGTAATAACTGCCATCATCACTAAGCCCGGCACAATAAAGGACATGTAATCAAAGCCATCCATTTCACCGATTCGTGAGCCGATTAAATTACCAAAAATAATAAAATACAAGGTCATGGTAATGGCCGGCGGTAACAGGGTTTGGGTCCAGATGCGTAAAATACGATGTATCTCTTTTCGCATCAGGGTTTTTATGCCCACATAAGTGGTATTAACCATGGTTTTGCTCCCTGGTTGGTAGGTTCTTATCACCGGTCATGGCAACAAACAACTCTTCTAATCGGTTGGCTTTATTGCGCATTGAAATAACTCGATATCCGGCGTCATCCAGTTGTTTAAAAACAGAGTTTAGACATTCGCTCTTGGCAAGCGATAATTCAATTGAAGCCTCATCTTTGGCTTTAGCGTGCAGCTGGTTGAGTAAAACACTGTCCGGTTTTTGGTCCAAATCAAAAATGAAGGTTTCAATGTCCAGGGTTTTTATTAATTCTTTAATGGTGGTGTTTTTGACAATCTCACCATGGTCGATAATGGCAATATTTTTACACAGCTGTTCGGCTTCTTCCAAATAGTGGGTGGTGAGAATAATGGTGGTGCCGGTGGCGGCAATGTCTTCCAAAAACAGCCACATGGAGCGGCGAATTTCAATATCAACACCAGCCGTGGGCTCATCCAGTATCAGCAGACGTGGTTCGTTGACCATCGCACGGGCTATCATTAAACGGCGTTTCATACCGCCGGACAATCCCCGGGAAATACTGTCTTTTTTGTCCCATAATTGCAGTTGTTTGAGGTATTTTTCAGTGCGTCGATTGGCTTCTTTAACAGGGATACCGTAAAAACCCGCCTGATTGCGAACGATGTCAAAGGGGGTTTCAAACGTATTAAAATTAAACTCCTGTGGGACCAGGCCAATCATGGATTTAACCGCCTTGCGGTCCTTGTGTAAATCCTTACCAAATACCTTAACAGTACCGGAAGTGCTGTTAACCAGTGATGAAATGATTCCGATTAAAGTGGATTTGCCGGCGCCGTTTGGGCCCAGTAATGCAAAGATTTGATCCGCTTCTACGGTTAAATCGATGCCTTTGAGGGCTTGGGTGCCGTCACTGTATGTTTTGACTAAGTTGTTGACTTCAATTGCGTGGGTCATAATCCTTAAATCTTGGTTGAAATTAGTGCAGCTGTCCGCATAATTAGGGGCATCTACAAATTATTAAATCAATATGGAACCGGAATACAAAAAATACATCTGTGTTGTCTGTGGTTTTATCTATGACGAAGCCGAAGGTTGGCCGGAAGACGGTCTTGCCCCCGGCACCCGGATGGAAGACATTCCAGATACCTGGATGTGTCCCGACTGCGGTGTCACCAAAGAAGATTTTGAACTTCTTTAATGCTCACATTCCGCCGTGTGTTGATGCTTTACACATCGGCAACGGCGGTGATTTCGCCAATGGGCCGCCACCATCAAACAACCACCAACAACGTAAAGGGCTGATTCCAGCCACAAACCTGTCCACGGTTCAGTCAAAATCGCCAATATCAAACAACCCAAACCCAGTGATGAGTAAAACACCACCCGACCATCGTGGTGTTGCTTCCAACCATGGGTAATCGACCAAATGGCTAAAGCCGCAATCACAGTAAACCAAAACCAACCATGGCCAATGTGAGCCCACTCAGGCAATATAATCGAAACACTTAATAACAGAGGCCATAAGGCACAATGCACGGCACACAAGCCGGAAATAATAATCCCCAGCTTATCGGCTGTTGGTTTGATGCTGGTTTCAGTCATTTTATAACAGGTTGCCAATAATGCGAACAATGATACCAGATATGGGTGCCATCAGGGTTAAATCAAGTTATGAATGCGAATGGTTTAAGCCGTTAAAATCAAAAATAACATGGTGATGTGTAATTTTCCAATTGAGGCCTAAAAACGGTAGAATAAAGGCTTTATTTATTAAGTATTCGTAATTATGTCAGCCAATCATTATCCGCAAGAAATTAAGCAGTTTAATCAACAAGCCGCATTTTGGTGGGATCCTGAAGGTCCTTTTAAAACCTTGCACCACATTAATCCGGTGCGGGTGGCATACATGCAAAATTTTATCAACTTTAAGGGTAAAAAAGTGTTGGATGTGGGTTGTGGCGGTGGCGTCTTAAGCGAAGCGCTGGCATCATTGGGAGCCCGAGTTACCGGTTTGGATTTGGCGGATAATTCTTTACAAACCGCCAAGCTGCATTTACTTGAATCGGGATTAGAGGTGGATTATCAGAACCAAGAAGTGGCCACTTTCAGTGAGGCCAATCGAGAACAATTTGATGTGGTGTGTTGTTTGGAGATGCTGGAGCATGTGCCTGACCCAAAAGGCATTATTACGGCCTGCTTAAAAGCCTTAAAGCCCGGCGGTTGGTTATTTTTATCGACCCTAAATCGCACCCCCAAAGCCATGCTGCTGGGAATTTTTGCCGCTGAGCATGTGCTGAAATTAATCCCCAAAGGCACCCATCATTTCGAACAATTTATTAAACCATCTGAAATGGTGGAAATGTTAAAGGACAGCGATACTGAAATTAAAGACATCAGCGGCATGCGCTATAATCCATTTACCAAATCTGCGGTCATGGATGGCAGTGATTTAGACATCAATTATTTGATGGTTATTCAGAAAACCAATTCCCCGACAAACACATAATAAGCCATACAATGACTTATCGCGCAGTTTTATTTGATTTAGACGGTACTTTAATTGATACCGCCACCGATATGTTGCTGACTTTGAGTCAGTTGGCTGATGAACATCAGCAACCGCATAACATTAATATTGCTGATTATCGCGGTTTTATCACCCATGGGTCGGCAGCACTGATTGAATCCATTTTTGGTCGGCCGCCACAGGCACAACGCGACCGCTTACAAAAACGCTACTTAGAACTATATCAACAAAATCTTAACCAAAATACCCATTTATTCGAGGGTGTTGGTGAATTACTGAGCCACCTTAATCAGGCCAATATCCCCTGGGGTATTGTTACCAATAAACCGGCCTGGCTGGCTAAGCCCATTGTGGCGCATTTGCCGGAACTGGCAGCCGGTCGGGTACTGATTTGTGCTGATGAAGTGGGTCATTCAAAACCCCACCCGGAACCGATTAAGCAAGCGCTCAAAGACATGCAGGTTAACGCCTCAGAAACACTTTATTTAGGCGATGCAGAAAGTGATATTCTGGCTGCTCATGCGGCCGGAACCCAATCTGCCATCGCCCTATGGGGTTATCTTCATGACCATGATCGACCCGAACATTGGCAAGCACACCATAACTTTACTTCACCTTTAGAGCTGATTGAATTGCTGGCATAATCAATCCTTTATTAATTATTACCAAAAATAGTGTGCAAGTATTACAATAATCACCATTGAAACCTAAATAATAACCACCAGCTTAGTAAGATATAAGCCAATCAAGGCTTTTTACTTGCATCCCATGATTTATTGAGGAAGACGAGAATTACCGTGAGTCAATTACCCAACATTACTATTACCAAGACCGATGCCAAACGCTTGGAAGATTTATTGGACGCCGTGACCGGCGATAACACACCCATCGCCGATGCATTGGATGCCGAAATCAGCCGTGCTGATATTGTCGAATCTAAGGACATTCCAGCGGATGTGGTGACCATGAATTCAAAAGTTAAGTTTAAGGTCCTATCCAGTAAAGAAACCTTCTGCTTAACCCTGGTGTATCCCAAGGATATGAAGGATAACGGCGAGACCATTTCTATTTTAGCCCCTGTCGGCAGTGCCTTACTGGGTCTTAAGGAAGGTGAAACCATTGAATGGTCAAAACCCGGTGGCGGCACCCTTAAAGTGCAAATCGAAGAAGTGGTTTACCAGCCCGAACGGGCAGGTGAGTATCATCGTTAAGCATGGCCGAAAATCCATAGATTTCAAATTTGATTACCGTTACCTTAACCGCCGTGATGACCTTCCCCGGAAAAATCTTGATCATTGGCTGTTTTAATTATAATACTAATGACAAGGCGTGTTTTCTAAAATCATGGACAAGTGTTTGACCAAGAGGAGACATTACCTGATTCAAAGCCATCTGAAAAAATAGGATCTGAACGAAGCGTCCTTTTGTATAGATTGGTGCCATCCGAGCCGACTCTTGGCCCCACAATAAACCCCATATCGGTTATTTGTTGTCCCTGGGTATGCCGAACCACACAGCCATCAACGGGGCCACCGACACCGGCAATGGGATAATTATTGTCGTTTGTAGGCGGTGGCGGAAACGGTGAATGGGTATCAAAGATATAATAGTCATCCCAAAGAATATGGTTTTCTATCGGCTGATAATTTTCATCTAACACAGTGATGATGTTTGATCCCTGAAAGGTGAATTGGCTGCCGTTGTTGTTAACTGCCCCCAACACATCGTTTCGAAAATTAATCAGATCCTGTTCTTGAAAAGACAATGCTTTGGCAATGCCATTAACATTATAGGTGATTGTGGTGCCATTGCCATTGAACGCTCCGGCCGATTCTTTCACAAACGTAAAGCCTCCAGGTGGTGTCTGTTGCTCAATATTTACACAAGAAGGGGTTAGTGTGTGTGGTGCGGTATCAAAACGGCACGATCTGACCATGCCGTTGCTTTGTTGAAACACAGACCGAATATAACGTTGTCCGTAGTTACTAATCAGTGGTTCTCTGATGGCGCCATCAAAAGGACCGCTGGAATTATAACGACCATAAAAGGTATAACTGGCACCGCCATTATTGGATTTAAAAATTTCCGTTTCACCATCGGTCAGATCATGGGTGCCAATAAAAAAGCCATCCTGGGTGTCGGCACAGTTGGTGTTATCAAAGTTATTGGTGATGGTATCAGGCAGGGTTGATGTGGACCAACTGCTGCCGTTATGTCGGGCCACTTCGACATTAAAATTTTTAATATAGGGTACCACGACGTTGGTGCCGTCAGTACATGGGCTCCCTAAAGCAAATAAGGTGGCGGTGTTTTCAAGCGATGTTGAAGACAGGCCGGTGCCATCATAGGGCGCCGGTATATTGACGACATCTAAGCGGTTGTTGCTGCCATCATTCCATAAAATAGCGGCCCATAAGTCCGGGTCAACGGGGGTGCCATCACTCCATAAAACAACTTCTAAAGGCGCCTCATTAAAAAGCGGAACTTGGCTCCAGTCGCCGTTATTAGCATTTGCATTCAAAGGAATTATAGTGAGTACGGAAAATATAAGTATATAAGTTTGTTTAAGCATGACATCACCTGATGTAGTGGTTGTGTTAAATATAAAGGCGCTAAAGCCGACAAAATAACGCCAATTATTTTTAATTTTTTAAGGTAATGGCTTATTTGAAGTGATCATTTACATAACAGGCAACCATGATTTTATAATCATTGGGACGACTATTTCGATATAATAAAAATATGAAACTCAATCAAGTCACCATTCCGGCCAGTGACCTTAAAAAAGCCATTCGGTTTTATCAGCAGTTAGGTTTTACTCTGATTGTTGATTCACCGCATTATGCCCGCTTTGAATGCCCTGACGGGCATGCCACATTTTCACTGTCTTTGGAATCAGAACCATTTAGCAATGGTGCGGTTATTTATTTTGAGCATGAAGATTTAGACCAGTGGGTGGCAGATTTGAAAGAAAAAGGTGTGGCTATTGATCAAGAGCCTACGGATCAATCCTATTTATGGCGTGAAGCCATTCTTCATGATCCATCGGGCAATAAAATAAAACTCTATTGGGCCGGTGAAAATCGTCGTTTTCCGCCCTGGCGCGTTGAAAAAGAAGACAAAAAGAGCGGCTAAAAAAACGCACAAGTCGTTTAATAGCCGTAGTTTCCATGCAATAATAATCGGTAGTATCTTTAGTCCTGACCCATCTATTCAATGGGTTCAAAACCATCAATAAAGATTATATCCGGATTGCCGGTGTAAAAGCGCACATCCACCCGTTTAATATTACCTTGATGATCCGCCACTTCGGCGCGTATATGTCGCTCTGTTATATCGACAGGCAGGGCAGAAGTTATGGGAATCTGGAAGATGCCATCACCACTGTTAATCGCTAAACCGCTTAATTCGCTTTCTGCAGGCAGATTATTGACCATAAAATTGGCTTTAATGGATAATGTTGATAAATCAATGCCCGAATTGGCATCCGCCAGTCCCATGCGAATCATGGTGACCGGATTAGGGTTAAAGTTAGGGCGCGGTAAACTGAGTGATAAGGTGGGTTTTAAATCATCCAAAAACCAACCAAAACCGGGGTTACCACGAATTTCAGCGGTATCAATGGGTGCACCCAAATCAATCCATCGAGCAATTATCATCTTCTGGTCTGTCGTTAATGTATTCATGCCACCGGCTGGGTGGGCTGTACTCGGGATAAAGTCCAAATCAGCTAAATCCGGATTGGCACCACCTGGAATAGAGCTGGCATCACCCGGAATGGCGGCGGTGGGGTGATCGCTATTAAGCCAACCATCTAAACGTTCACCAAAGACTTTCCAGGTCAGCAAACTACGCCGACTTTGGAATTTACGGATATAGCGGCTGGCATTGGTTTGCCGCCAGACACCATTATGAATCACCGGTGGATAACCGTAATCTGCCGATTCATCTTTAGCCAAACGGCGGTAATCTCCAGGTAAATGATCATCAAGACTATGGTCGGTTAAATTTAAATTACCGGCGTTTTGATTACCGTTATGACAACCGACGCAATGGCTTTCCAGGATCGGCCTGATGTCCTGATAGAATTCCACATCCACGACTTTGGCAGGCTTATTTTCTATTTCATTTTCACCCTGGTCGTTGACTTTAATAAAGGGCGTGGTTTTCGATAAATCCCAAACCGGATAATCTGGCAAACTGGCGGCAGTACCGGCAAAATCCAAAGGTTGTTGGCTGTGGGCATGGCAGCCACCACAATCGGTGCGCACTTCACCGGGCCTGACTTGATGCCATGTTTGCGACATGTTTAGAACCATACCTTTACGGTCTAGCGTTTGAAAGGTAAACGGGGTGTCGGCGGGAATTTTAACCAGAAAGCTGGTGTCCGGATTGCCTTCAGCGTCCAGAATTGGGCTGCCGTCCGGGTTTTCTTTACGCAGCGGTATTTCACCCATAATACGCAACCGTTCGTTGGCATGGTTATAAAAATCAGTGGAACCACTGGGGGCATAATTGGGTCCGTATCGGCGGTGGGTATTGGGTTCCATGGCCAGTAACCGAATCGCCCAGATGTCATTGTTTTCATACTTGCCGGCTTCGGCACCTTGCCAGGACCAATTACTGCTGACTCGGTTTTGCGAGGTATTAAAAGGGTCTAAACCATCAAAATCGTCAGAGCCCCGACCGGGAAAGGTATCGCGCTTGTAGAGGCTGCTTGAACCGACCAAACCATAGGGTGTACCGGCCGGTAATTGTGTATTAAGCTGGCCATCATTGGGCAACCATTCACGGCTGGCCGGTTCCGGAGTACCATGAATGGCTTGCCAGGGCACCACCGCTCTGGGCCAGGCTTCGTTAAAATTGGGGTCATTTTTAATGAGCACCAAATCATCCGGCTGCCAAATTTGCTCGGAGTTTTCTATCACATATAAACCGCCGTCATAATAGGGAACGGTTGTGGGGCGATTGAGGTCGTTGGCAGGACCGGGTGTCCAGACCACCAGTAAATCATTATTGGGTGCTGCGGATGGCTGCGTGAATTTACCGACACGATCGATGCCATTATCGCCGATGGGTGCGGCACTGTCGCCGGGATGGGTCATGGGTGTAACCGCTTGATAGCCATAAGGTGTAAAAGAAAACCGAAAAGGATACAAGCCGGTTTGCTGGTTGACAGTCTGTTCAATCGGCGGATTTAATTCCGGAAAGGGACTGCCAAATTGGGGTTGATTTGGTGGTCGGTCCACCGGAAATTTATACAAAGCCCCAAAGCCGTTGTTATTCAAATTGTAATACTGCTCCACCACAATGTCGCCGGAAGAAATTTGCGTCATAAAGTGAAAGGCATTGGGTGACGTCATGGCACTGACCAACGGCTGCCAATGTCGGCCATCGGGTAAAATGGTCCAGATAGCCCATAATCGCAGGTCACGAATGCCCTGTGTTTCCAGGGTAGAAAACATCAAGCGACCATCATTTAAAATGGTTGGATGTAAAGCACTGCCGATGGTCATCGGTGCGATGGCTTCGACATTGGCACCATCCACATCCATCACATACAGTTGCATATTGGGGTTGGTGTACCCTCGGGGCGGCCCAAAGCCATTGCGGTTACTGGTAAAAGCCAGCTTATTGCCCGGTAAAGGCATCGGGCCTAAATTTAAAATGCCGTAACCTAAACGGTTATAGCTGCTATCCGGGTTTAAAGGATTGCTTTCATCCCAATTGCCGGCACCGGTGTTGGGGGTAAATTCGCCATGGGTTAACTGTTGAATTTGTCGGGTTTGTAAATGCATGCGGAAAATATCGGCACCCTGATAGGGCAAATCACCGCGTTGGGTGTTGAGATTACCCGGGCTGACATCATGAAATAAGCTGTAATAAACCCACTGGGCATCGAAGGAAATAACCGGGTCGGTGACACTGCAGACCTCACAATCCACTAAAGTCTCCTCACTGCCATCAGGATGTAACAGCATCAAATCAGCGCCATAATCAAGCCTTCCTGGATGCGCGATTTCCGGCCAAATGGTATTAACCGTATCACCGAAGCGGGGTTGTTTAACATAAACGATGTCATAATCAACGGCCGCTGACTGGCCCTTATAACTTGCAATCAGGGACAAGCATGTAATCATTAAAATTTTGAATGGCATCATTTATCCTAAAACGAATTAAATATGACCTTAAGGATAAAATGATAAAACATAACTAAATGAGGCTGGTGTCACATTTTGCAAAATTGTGCCATCGCGTATTTTAACAAGGACCAGTTATGGGTTATGGTCATATATTGTTTCATCATCGCTGATATCAGGATTATCCGCTTGATCAGGACTTTGGGTTTGTGATTCAACTTGGTACAAGCTGTTCATGGCTTTCAGCCATTGCTGAGCCATATGTAACTGTTCACGTAAAATATCCAAAACTTCAACCATGGTGTCAAATGATATTTGTCCACTGGAACCGAGGTTTAACAGCTTGTTTTTAACAGTATCATGGTCTTTTTTGACTTGTATCTGTAGACTGTCGTGATCCGGAGTGGTTAAAAAATCGGTGTTGGTCAAAATACTGTCTTTATATAAATTAATGTCAAATTTGAATGAGCCGAGTTTGGTCGTGTCTGAGCGTTGATAATGGTGATAAATGGTGTTTATCGATTGCGCACAAGTGAGCAAATACTCATCAATACGCAGTAATAGCACCAACTGTTTTGAAGTGTCTTCTGACAGCGCATGCTGTTCAACGACCACAATAAAGTCAGACACCTGTTTCGATAAATCAGTGATAATTCTTAAGCGTTCGGCCATAAATCTGGCTGGTACAGTGGTGGTGGTAAAGTCGGCTTGGGGCAGTGTTCGCACCCGTTCAGCAATTTCTTTAAGTTCAAGTACCAAGGCATTAATGGCCAACGTGGGTGACAGCGCAATGGCGCTATCAAGGTATTTGGGTTGCGTGGGATGTGCCTCAAGAGATTTAAAGCGATTTTCCAGAAAACCCGCCAGCTTATTATTAAAGGGTAAAAAGCACAGCACCCCAAAAATATTAAATGCGGTGTGAAATAATGCCAGTTGTATGCCCACCGATAATTCTAAATTAAACCGAAAGCTTAATTTTTCCATCAGAAAAACCAACAGCGGTAAAATAACAAAAGCCACGCAAGCTGTGGTGGTGTTTAAAATTACCTGGGCCCAGGCCACCCGTTTGGCATTGGCGGTGGCACCAATGGTGGTCAGCAATGATGTGGAAGACGTGCCAATGATGGCACCGATGACCATGGCCGTGGCAGAATACAGTGGCAGTATTCCAGAAGCGGCGGCAGTAATGGTTATTGCAATGGCGGCACTGGATGACTGTGTTAACAAGGTCATCACAATACCCACTAAAAAAAATACGAAAATTGCGTAAAGACCTTGCACTTCTATAGTGGAAACATCGAAGCCACTCACGATGCCCTCAAAGGCACTTTTTAGGATATCAATACCGACAAAAAATAAGCCAAAGCCCACCAGGGCCAACGCCAGAGATGACAGTCTGCCTTCAGATTTTCTAAACAAACGAATCAGCATGCCGATACCAATCATCGGTAACGCCACCGCCTGAATATTAAATTTAAAACCAACCACGGCCACCAGCCAACCGGTCATTGAGGTACCAATATTGGCTCCATAGAGAATCCCCAGGGTTTGGCGCATGGATAATAAGCCGGCGTTTACAAAACCGATGGTGGCAACAATCACGGCACTTGATGATTGCACAATGGCAGTCATCAAAACACCAGCAGACAGGCCGCGCCAGGTGGAATTGGTCCAGGTGGCTAAAATATGGCGTAACGAGGCACCCGCGGCCAAGCGCAAACCATCGGTCATCATGCCGACAGCAAGCAAAAATAAACCTAAGCCGCCCAGCAATAAACCTGTGATATTTAACAGTTGTGCAGTCATAATTTTAATTCGGCTTCGGTAACCCAGCCATGGTCAATCCATATAAAATTGTCTCTGTAAATAATACGCTAATT
>QQUO01000354.1 GCA_008501575.1 Pseudomonadota bacterium | reverse complement strand
TTCACTAACGCCGGTATCGGCTGAAATTGACCAGGTTGAAAATATTCAGTTAAAACTTATGTGGAACCAGGTTGTTGGTTTGAAACTTAACGATGAAACATATAAAGATTTATTTAATTATAATTTTGGGTATCCTAATTTTCAGACCAGTGAGCGCAAGCAGAATTCAGCTGAATCGTTAAAAATTGCCACACCCGAATGTTGGTGGTTAATGGCCGAAGAAAATGCCGCCAATAGCTTATTGCTTCATTTGGTCAAAAACCCGAACAAATTAACACCGCCGATTCCAACGGATTGGGTATTTTTTGAGAACAAGGCTGCGTCTTCAAATGTGATAAAAGGAATTCAATGTCCGACTGATTATGTTTTTCAATGGGCATCTTGTCTGGTCGTCAAAGCCGACGATAATGATGGTTTTAACTGGTATTTAGCCATGGAGCGGATGGGCGCAACCACCTGGCAACTAGGCTACGAAGATACCATCCTTCAAAGTACAGGGTATTATATGTTGCACCGGATTAATCCACCCATGAATCCTTAAGGGCATGTTAGACCAATGTTAACATTCAGCCGTGCACTGTTTGTTTCTATTGCGCTTGTTTGCTTAACAGGTTGGATAAACAGCGCGGCGGCTTTATTGCTGGGTGTGGCTTTGGCCCTGACTTTGGGCAACCCCTTTGTCGAACAAAGTCGGGTCGGGGTCAAGCACTTGTTAAAAATTGCGGTGATTGGTTTGGGATTTGGGATTCAGGCCGGTGAAGCCTTGAGTACCAGTGTTGACAGTTTGGGTATCACCGCCATCACCATTGTGACCACGGTTGTGTTGGGTTGGTTATTGGCTAAGGTGCTGAACATGGACCGTCGTTTGGGCCATTTGCTGTCTTCGGGAACCGCCATATGTGGTGGCAGTGCCATCGCGGCGGTGGCACCGGTGATTCATGCCCAGAATAAACACATCACCATGGCCATTGCCGTGGTGTTTTTATTGAATGCCCTGGCCTTGCTTATTTTTCCGACCATCGGTGCTTATTTAGAATTAAGCCAGTATCAATTTGGTGTCTGGTCGGCAATTGCCATTCATGACACCAGTTCAGTGGTGGGGGCGGCCCTGGCTTATGGTGATGAGGCGCTGAAAACCGCCACCACAGTCAAGTTAGCCAGAACATTATGGATTATTCCATTGGCACTGGTTTCGATGTTATTGTTCAGGAGCCCGGAAAATAAAATTAAAATCCCGTGGTTTATCGGTGGTTTTATTATTGCCATGTTGATAAACAGTGCCGGCTGGTTACCGGATAATGTCACCGGCGGCATAACATTGGTGGCTAAACGTTTATTGATTTTGACTTTATTTTTAGTGGGCAGCAGTTTGTCGCTGGCAGATATCAAAGAAACCGGTTGGCGGCCGATGTTGATGGCTGTGGTCTTGTGGTTGTTTATTTCGCTGCTCTCGTGGTATTTGGTGGTGAATTGGTTGTGAGCCAAGTCTCATTTTTCAAGGTTGATTTTTAATTAAGGATTCAACTAACCGGCGTATAATGGTGCTTATTTAATGAGGCAAACAAGATGAAAAATAGTGCCATAATTTTATTGTTAATGGTTTGTTCATTGCCTGCATCTGCAGATGATTATGAAACAAATGTTTACCGCGAAACATTGGCCTGTGGTGCCAATGGCTGTGCCGTCACATGTTATCAGCCGGGTGATCGCTGGCAAAGCTTTTTACAAACAGCCGGTGATATTGAAGTGACGTACTTTCTTAGCACGGGTGTGCGGCAACTAAAAGCACCGGTTGCTGACGGCAGTATCACGGTACTTGATACCCACCCCCAGTATCAAAGTTGTAAAATTACCGGTGTCAAAGCCACAAAACCGAGCCGCAAATGAAGTGTGCTGTTTACCGCTCTAATAAAAAAGAAGGTGCTTACGTGTACTGTGCCGATGGTTTTCGCCTGTCTGAATTACCGGATGAACTTCAAGTGATGTTGGGGGCTTGTGAAATGGTCATGAATCTACAATTGGATGAGCACCAAAAGCTGGGACGTGAAGATATTCAAAAGGTCAGACAAAACCTCAAACAGCAAGGTTATCATTTACAAATGCCAGCCAAAGAATCCATTGGTGTTATCGAATTTAATTAGCCTCTGGTGACTGATTGTTTTCAATGGTTTGTTTGAGTAATGCCAGTTCATCGTCGCTCATGGGTTCTAAACCGGGCCTTTGGAAGTTCATTTTTTTGAGTTCTTTGCAGATGATGGCTGCCACCACATGTCGCATCAGTTCTTTGTCTTGAGCCGGAATGACATACCAAGGTGCAATAGCGGTGGATGTTTGGTTCAACATGTCTTCAAAAGCCAATTGATATTGGTCCCAATGGTGCCGTTCTTTTAAGTCATTGATATTAAATTTCCAATTTTTATCACTGCGTGCATAGCGCCTTATCAATCTTCTTTTTTGGGTGTCCTTATCGACATCCAGCATAAATTTAATAATCTTAGTGCCATTGAGGCTAAGGTGTTTTTCCACTTGGTTAATAAATTTAAAACGCTGTCGCCAAAAGTCTTTTTTAACCGGCAATTGTATTTTTTGGTTTGTTAGGAATTCAGGATGGACCCGAACCACCAAAGTTTCTTCATAATAGCTGCGGTTGAAAATTTTCAATTCACCTTTGCCCGGAAAATGCGGGTAACAACGCCACATAAAATCATGACTGGATTCTTTTTTGCTGGGGGTTTTGAAGCTTTGTGTTGATAAAATATTGGGATCGCAATAGCGAAATACTTTTTCAATGGTGCTGTCTTTTCCGGCGGCATCCAGGGCTTGGAAAATTATCAACACAGACTGTTTACTTTCAGCTTTTAAATCGGTGTTTAATTCAGCCAGCTGTTTGCTGAAGGATTTCAAAGATTGGGTTTGTTGTGCGGACCATTTTTTCAGAACTTCTAATTGGGGGCGTTCCTGGCCGGTTTGATGGCGAAAATTTTTGATAGATGGCATACAATATGAGTTGATAAGGAAACAACATCATAGCTAAAAAAATTAAATTGAGGTGAATTAATGTCACAAAATAAAATTTTGTTTATTTGTATGGGTAATATATGTCGCTCGCCGACTGCTGAAGCCTTGTTTACTCATTTATTAAACGAATCTGGTTTACAGGATATGTTTGAGGTTGATTCAGCCGGTACCCATGCCTATCACATTGGTAATCCGCCTGATAAACGCTCAATGGCCGCCGCTTTAAATCGGGGTGTCGAGATGCGACATTTGCGTGCCCGCCAAGTTGAAGCTGCTGATTTTGAACGATTTGATCGGTTGATTGTAATGGACCGGGCTAATTTGGCAGAAATTAAAAGTCGATTTCCAAACAAAGCTCATGACAAACTGAGTCTGATGATGAGTTATGCCCAGCTGCGATCAGAAACTGAAGTGCCGGATCCATATTATGGGGGTGATGATGGTTTTGAGGTGGTGTTGGATCTGTTAACGGAAGCCGCGCAGGGATTATTGTCTGAATTTGATTTAAAGCGGCATTATGGATAAGGGCTTTAATACGTTATAATGCGCGGTTTTGTCAGGATAACAGGCCGTGAAATTTAAGCAAATTACGCAAGACCAGCAAGCCAGAAGAGGGCAACTGAGCTTTGCCCGTGGCACGGTGGAAACCCCTTGCTTTATGCCGGTCGGTACCTATGGCACGGTAAAAGCCATGGCGCCGGATGAAATTAAGGACATCGGTGCTGAAATTATTTTAGGTAACACCTTCCATTTGATGTTGCGACCCGGTACGGATGTCATCAGTGCCCATGGAGATTTGCATGATTTTATGGCTTGGGATAAGCCGATATTAACCGACTCGGGTGGCTTTCAGGTATTTTCACTGGCGAAGCGCCGCAAAATAACTGAACAGGGTGTCGAATTTGCGTCCCCGGTGGATGGTTCGCGGGTCTTTATGGGACCAGAAGAGTCGATGGCAGTACAACGTAAACTGGGTTCGGATATTGTCATGATTTTTGATGAATGCACGCCGTATCCGGCCACAGAAAAACAAGCGGCTGAATCGATGGAGTTGTCTTTGCGTTGGGCGGAACGCAGTTTACGCGCTTTTGCCGGCAACCCCAATGCTTTGTTCGGTATTGTTCAAGGCGGAATGTATGACCATTTAAGACAGCGTTCCGCGGCAGCACTAACGGACATGAACTTTCATGGTTATGCCATAGGCGGTTTGTCTGTGGGAGAACCGAAAGATTTGCGTGAACAGGTATTGGCCACCACCACACCGTTGTTGCCGGCAGATAAACCCCGTTATCTTATGGGCGTGGGCAAGCCGGAGGATATTCTGGCGGCCATTTTAATGGGGGTTGATATGTTTGATTGTGTCATGCCAACCCGAAATGCCCGTAACGGCTATTTATTTACCTGGGACGGGGTGGTTAAAATTCGCAATGCCAGACACCAGCATGACACCGCACCGATTGATGAGAACTGTGGCTGTTACACCTGTCAAAACTTTTCCAAAGCGTACCTGCGCCATTTGGATCGTTGTGGCGAGATGCTTGGTTCGCGGTTAAACACCATTCATAATTTGTATTTTTATCAACAATTCATGAAGGCCATTCGAACGGCGATTGAAAATGGGCATATGGCTGAATTTGCGCGCCAAACATTCGCACGTTTAGGTGTTCATTAAAGAGCCTGGTTTGGCCCTGTTTGAAGTGCGATAAATTGTTGTTGTGGGGCATAAAACACGGTAATTTTGTGTGATATTTAGGCACAGTTTTAAGTGTTAATTGTGTTACAATGATGCGTTTAATTTTTGACCTTAAGGGATGCTGATTTATGGCGGATGATTCGACTGATATTATCAAAATAAATATCGAAGACGAAATGCGAAAATCATACCTCGATTATTCGATGAGTGTGATTGTGGGACGGGCTTTACCCGATGTGCGGGATGGATTGAAACCGGTTCATCGTCGGGTTTTGTATGCCATGAATGTCCTGGGTGTTAGTTGGAATAAAGCCCACAAAAAATCAGCGCGCGTGGTGGGTGATGTCATTGGTAAATATCATCCCCATGGTGATTCTGCGGTTTATGACACCATTGTGCGCATGGCGCAGCCGTTTTCTATGCGTTATATGCTGGTGGATGGTCAGGGTAACTTTGGCTCAGTGGACGGCGATTCGCCGGCAGCCATGCGTTACACCGAAGTACGGATGGCCAGAATATCTCACCAAATGCTGGCTGATATCGACAAGGATACAGTTGATTATGTACCGAACTATGATGAACCTGATTCAGAACCCTCGGTACTGCCAACCCGTGCTCCCGCCTTCTTGGTGAATGGCTCGTCAGGTATTGCGGTGGGTATGGCCACCAATAT
>QQUO01000060.1 GCA_008501575.1 Pseudomonadota bacterium | reverse complement strand
TTCATTAAGGGTGTTTTCATAATTTTGCCAGCGGCCCTGGGACCAATAGACACTTGTTTCGGGGTTACTGTCGATGATTTGGCCCACCATATCGCTGACAAGAATGTCAAAATCCAAGGTGTCTCCGGTGCTGAAATTTAAGTTTTCAGGCAATTGAAAATCAGCCACCCAGGTGTCGTCTTGATAGTAACCATAGGATTTCCAGTGTGTTGATTTTTGATTCAACCAAGTGTCATTGATCAATTCTAAATCAATAGATTCTTCGCCAATTTGGTATCGTATATAAGGTGTTAGCTGGATATTATGCCCAGGCAATATAGCCACTTCGCCAGATTTATTACGATACCGCATGGGTTTATTAAAACGTAACTGTAAGCTGTATGTTCGTCCCGGTTTCAGTGGTGCAAAAACGTGTTGATAAAAATTTCTGTGGTTTTCATCATTGCGATCCGCATCCCAGGCGGCATCAAATACGATGTTGTCAGTTTGTTGGTCAATTAAACGATACTGAATAATCGCCGGTGGTCCGGCTTGGGTGTACCAAGCCACGGCAAAAGATTGTGCCAATTGTTCACGTATGCGCCGAATGGCGGAATCCGGCGAAATAAAACCGGAGTGGCCATTAGTCACGACGCCCCCATAATCAGCCGAAAAACCCGGTAAATCGGGGTGGGCGTCCGGATTGAGGGTATTTGAAGGTTCTGTTTCCAGAGTCCAGGCAGGAATTTGGTAGGTGTTTTGAAAATATTCATCGGTGGAACCGATCCCAAAGCCGGGTTGGGTAAAACCCGAACGATCGACATAATTTTTAGCGCCGGGTAATGCCCTGTGGTGTCGGGTAAAATTAGCCAGAACGCGTGATTGCAGAATATTTAAATCATTATTAAAGGAACGGTTGGCAAAATGAACCTGGGAAAAGGAATGTAAATCTGTGTAAATCCGTAACTGGGATGGCTCAACCAAATCAGCTGCCACCAATAAAGCCTGTGTTTCCGGCTCAGATTGTGCCCCGGGACCATGATAGACAATGGATGTGCCGTTGGCGGATGATGAATTGCTGGTTGCCCAGTAAGGTGGGTTGTTGCGGTTTAAGTCAACGCCATTTAAGTAATCAGCCTGGGTACTCAGAATTTCATCGGTGTTAAGCAAATTTTTTCGGCGCATGCGGCCATCCCTGGGACCCACAGATTCACTGTACCAATTACTTGTGGGGTAGCGTTGGGTTTGCAAAAAACCATCAACATTAAGCACCGGGATGGTGATGATGGTGCTGTTTTCCAATAAATACTGGTAAAGGCCCTTGTCTTGACTGTTCTCATGGAAGAGCTCGATGATGCCGGTTACCGTTTCCGGGGATTGCCATTCGCGGGCATGGATACCGCCGTTAACCATCATGGCAGATTCCTTTTGCCCATAGGGTGTCATGTCATTGTCATCACCCAGCAGATAGGCCCAAATGGGTCGTTGCTTATGGGTCACCCCCACTTGCCGGGCATTAATCCATGGGTTGTCTAAATCAATGCTTTGTAACTGATCTTGAAGTCCCTGGTAGGTTCGAAAGCCATCAAAAGGCTCTGCGGTGTCCACCGGTATTGGTACCGGAAAACCCAATGCCAAAGGGCCACCTTGTTCACGCCACTGGGTTATGGTTTGTGCAGACAGCAGAGTGGATGTAAATAATAATAAGCCCGCAATCAATTTATTATTCATGACTGTTCTCCATTTGTTGGCGCAGCCAGCGTTGTTGTTGATTGCTGAGTGTGGATGATTTTTCCATGAGCACGGTTTTCAATTTATTTAATCCCTGAGGTGATCTTGTCAGTGCGTACAGTAAGTTTTTTTGACCTTGTGGGTCGACTGTTTGTTGCCAATTTTGCCAGAGCCGGTCGTTAATCGTCGGTGAGCTTTGTCGCCCTAAAACCCTGGCAGCGGTTCGGCCCAGATTGTTATCATGAAGCTGGTTAAACAGCCAATCGATATCAGTTTTACTTAGATTAATTTGTGTCATTAATGTGATGGCTTGCTTTTGATGGGGGCCGGGTTGTCGCGATGCTTGAATGATTTCTGTGCTGTATTTTTCCGGATTTCGCTGCCACCAGCGAACCAGTGGTGGTAAATTTTTAGAATGACCGTGATTGATGACAAACAGTTGTAACTCTGGGTCATCCAGTGCAATGGCCATGAAGGTACTGAATGCACTGCTGTTGCGGGTGTTGATAAGCTGCTCGGCGAGAAGTTTTTTCTGGTTTGTGTCCAAGTGCTGAATTGCCCGCTTAAGGCCGCCATTGATTGCCACTAAATCATGGTGCTGAAGCGCAGATATTTCATTGAGTAGTTGTTGTGGATTGGTGGCGGCCAGATGGTAAATAAAGCGTTCGGTTTGTTCACTGAGTAGACGGTTAAGTTCACCGCTGGCACGGGCACTGATGTTATATTGAGCCACTGTATGGCCGTGGTCATTGATGGTGGTGGCCACCGCTTGGTGATTCTGCCAGTGTTTTAATAAGGGCACAAAAATACTTTGTACCGGCATGTCTTGTAGTTGGTTTAACACCTGATGGGCTGTTTGTTCTGTTTGCAGAGGGTCTGCTGTTTGTGTTTCCAGCTGTAGCCAAGTGCTCAATGGTTTGTCACTTTCAAGAATGATAAATGAATTAGCATTAGAAGCACTGTTTTGAGCCGCCGTTTGACTGATAAGTAGTGAGCAGGCTAAAAGGATATAAATGGTGATTCGGTTCACAGTAATCTCCGCTATTAATGAAATCATTTTAACCAAAAATAATCTGGCTGACAATTAAGCCACGGTCTCTATTTAATATTGTGTTGCTGCGGTGTTAAAATTGATGCTTTATTTAAATTGGACAATGAATGGATTTTGAATCTTTATCCATGGGTGAGTATGCCGAACGTGCGTATCTTGATTATTCCATGTATGTGGTCTTAGATCGTGCGTTACCTTTTATCGGTGATGGTTTAAAACCGGTACAACGGCGCATTGTTTATGCCATGAGTGAATTGGGTCTGTCGGCTCAATCCAAACACAAAAAATCAGCCCGCACCATCGGTGATGTTATTGGTAAGTTCCATCCCCATGGTGATTCTGCCTGTTATGAGGCAATGGTGCATATGGCGCAGGATTTTTCTTACCGCTATCCATTGATTGATGGTCAGGGTAATTTTGGTTCCCCGGATGATCCAAAATCATTTGCCGCCATGCGTTACACCGAATCAAGATTGACCGCCTACGCTAAAACCTTGCTCACCGAATTACCACACGGTACAGTGGATTGGGGCCCTAACTTCGATGGCACCATGGACGAGCCCATTTGGTTACCGGCCCGTTTACCCAATGTTTTATTAAATGGTGCCGCCGGTATAGCCGTTGGAATGGCCACAGATATTCCGCCCCACAACCTCACCGAGGTGGCCAATGCCACTTTGCATTTATTGGATAATCCCAGCGCAGAAGTCACCGATTTATGTGAATTTATTACGGCGCCTGATTACCCCACCAATGCTGAGATTATTACCCCACAAGCAGACATTATTAAGGCTTATGAGACTGGTCATGGCAGCATTCGGATGCGGGCCGTTTATCAGCGTGAAGGTAATGATATCATTGTTTCGGCGATACCGCATCAGGCTTCAGGCAGTAAAATTTTAGAGCAAATTGCCACGCAAATGCGGGCCAAAAAGTTACCCATGGTCAGCGACCTTCGGGATGAATCGGATCATGAAAACCGGGTGCGCCTGGTCATCACCGGTCGTTCTAATCGCATTGATTTTGATGCCCTGATGTTACATTTATTTGCCACCACGGATTTGGAAAAAACCTATAAGTTGAATCTGAATATGATTGGTTTAGATCAACGGCCTGAGGTTAAAAATTTAAAAAGTATACTCAAGGAGTGGTTGCGATTTAGAACCGAAACCGTGCGGCGACGATTGCAACATCGCTTGGATAAAGTGGATGCCCGGTTGCATATTTTACAAGGCTTGTTGGTGGCGTTTTTAAATTTGGATGAAGTGATTCGTATCATCCGGGAAGAAGAACAGCCCAAACAAGTATTGATGCAGGCCTTTAAGCTCAGTGAAATCCAAGCCGATGCCATTTTAGACACCCGTCTGCGCAACCTGGCCCGCTTAGAAGAAATGAAAATCCGCACTGAACAAACCGAATTACAAGCGGAAAAAGTGGATTTAGAAAACACCTTAAAATCACGGGCGCGCATGAAAGCCCTGATTAAACAGGAAAGCACCGCAGACCGAGATCAATATGGTGATGAACGTCAGTCTTCGCTGGCTGAGCGGACCGCGGCTGAAGTGTTTGATGAGACCAAACTGGTGCCCAGTGAACCGATGACCGTCATTCTGTCGAAAGCCGGTTGGGTGCGGGCGGCCAAAGGCCATGATGTTGATCCCATGAGCATGGCTTATAAATCCGGTGATGGCTATTTAGATCATTGTTTGGGTCGCAGTCAGCATTATTCGGTGTTTTTGAATAATAATGGCCGTGCTTTTACACTGACGACCCATAACTTGCCGTCAGCACGTGGACAAGGCGAACCGCTGGCCACAAAATTCACCTTTAAAAACAATGCTTTGCCGGTTGCAGTCAGTTGTTTTCCGCCGAAAGCCGCCATTTTAATGGCATCGACAGCCGGTTATGGTTATCACGGTCATATGGAAAATCTGTACAGTAAAATGAAAGCCGGAAAATTGGTGCTGACAATCCCTAAAGGCTTTCAAGCCTTAAAGCCGCGTCGTATTGAACGAATGGCTGAGGCGCATGTGGTGTGTGTTACCAATGCCGGATATATGCTGGTGTTTCCCCTGGCTGAATTGCCACAACTGGCCAAAGGTAAGGGCAACAAGATGATCAATATTCCGGCGAAACGCTTAAAAGCCGGGGAAGAATATTTATTATCCACCCTGGTGATTACACCGGATGAATCCTTTTTGGTGCATGCCGGACAGCGTTATATACGATTTAAATGGAAAGATCTGGAAAACTATCTCGGTAAACGTGCCCATCGAGGCCAGGTTTTACCGCAGGGCTTTAGAAATGTCGATCGCCTTGAGTTGGAAGCCGAGTAAAACGTTACTCTGGCTGATTTTCTGGGTTTTGTGTGGCCCGGTTACAGCCTTTGCCATGAGTACGATTCCGAGTTTAATGACTTGTGATGACATGATTTTTGTGGATGGTTTTGTCTCTGAATCGTGGCCATCCCAGGGCAATGGTGGGCCGGTGAATACCGGCCAAAGAACGATATACATTAATGGTCAATTGGGCGACCGGGATTATTATTACCACATCCCTTCAAGTTACCAAAGTGGTCAAGCCATGCCCCTGATGCTGTTATTTCATGGTGCTGCCGGTGCCGGAACAGCCCCGGCTTCGGC
>QQUO01000212.1 GCA_008501575.1 Pseudomonadota bacterium | reverse complement strand
CATTGGCCACTTTCGCAGACATTTTTTTGCGGTTGCTGCGGTCATTATTGGCCCAATATTCAATACCTAAAGTACCGGCGCTTGGCGCTTGAGCCCAGACATTGGCCGCACGTAATGCGACATGACCCAGCATCGGACCGGACGGTAATTGAGTTGCAAATACCGGCATGGTTACCGGCAATATTACGAATAAAAAAATCAATCGGAACATATGTTTTCTCTATTATTTAACGGAAATTTCACAAAACCCTTTTACCATACCGACGCATGTGAGAAAATACTGCGAAGTTCTCCATGAGCGATTTAATTAAGTCGTGAATTTAATGCCAACTTCTGTTATCTTTTACATCGGGATTGGCACTTAATTGAGTCATTATGTTAATTTAAATAGGGTTTTGCAATGAGAAATTTGAAACTAAATAAATGGGTGTTGGCGGCATTGATAATGCTGATGGTTCCCATAGGTACGACCATGGCGCAGGAAACAGCGGCCTCTATGAACGGTACCATCGTTGATTCTGATGGTAATCCACTGGCAGGTGCGGAGGTCACGGTCAAACATGAGCCGACCGGTCAGGTCAAGACAGTCACAACAGGAGATACTGGTCGGTATTCTTTCCGAGGTCTGCGTGTTGGTGGACCGTATGAGATTGTAGTCAGTAAATCCAGTTATTCTACAGCCGAAGAAGGTAATATTTACATTAAACTGGGTGAGGATCGTGCCATTAATGCGGTTCTGGTTGAAGATGCCATTGCTTTAGATACCGTAAAAGCGGTCGGTGTGGCGGCGCAATCGGCAACCTTTAATCCGGATAATATGGGTACCGGTACCACCATTACCGGGGAGCAAATCACCAACTTACCAACAGTTGATCGCAATATACAAGATTTTGTTCGCTTAGACTCACGTATCAACATCCGTGGATTTGAAGATGGTATTTCTGTTTCTGGTGTGAACAATCGCTTCAATCAGATTTCTATTGATGGTGTTTCTATTTCCGATCCATTCGGCCTGGAAGCCGGTGGTTCACCGGGGTTGTCACAGCCATTCTCTTTAGACACCATTGCTGAATTGAATGTTCAGTTATCGCCTTATGACGTGACCTTGTCTAATTTTACCGGTGCCAATATTAATGCCGTGACCAAATCCGGTACCAACGAATTTTCAGGGCGTGTGGCCGGTTACTACACCAACGAAGATTTACAGCGCAGTGATGAAGACTTTACTAAAGAAGTGTATTCAGTCACTGTTGGTGGTCCGATAGTTAAGGATAAATTATTCTTTTTCCTGGCTTATGAAAATGAAGAAACCACTGAGTTGGGTAACACCACAAATGTTGATGATGCTTTAATTCAGGAAGTCGCTGATATTTCCCGGAATGTGTGGGGTTTTGATCCCGGTGTTGCCAATGCGCCACGCAATCAGGTGACTGAAGAAGAGTCAGTGGTGTTAAAGTTAGATTGGAACATCAATGATTACCATCGGGCGTCTTTAAAATATCAAAACAATGAAGACTCAGAACCGGTTTATGCTGATTTTCGTGGTAATGATGCATCCTTAAGTTCTCATTGGTTTGTTAATAATTGGGAAAATAAATCTTACAACTTAAACCTGTACAGTGACTGGACGGCTAATTTCTCCACCGAAATTCGTGTTTCGAGTTCTGAATTTGATAAGCAGCCTCAAGTAAATACTCGTATGCCACAAGTTGAAGTTGAAGTGGCTGATGGCCAGTCAGTTTTCTTAGGCACCGAAATATTTCGTCATGCCAACGTTTTAAATACCAACACCGATGTATTTTATGCCGAAGGTAATTACTTTATGGGTAACCACAATCTTACTTTTGGTGTGGATTGGCGTGAGCAAGATATTTATAATCAATATGTGTTCGCTTCATTGGGTGAATACGTGTTTGAATCGATTGAAGATTACCGCAATGGTATTCATGATTTTTATCAATTGAGAATTGGTTCTGACCCTAGCAACCCGTATCCTGCTGCTGAGTGGAGTTGGTCCAACACCGGAATGTTTATCCAGGATAACTGGTCAGTGACAGATCGCTTAACCTTGCAATATGGTTTACGTTTTGATAAACCTGATGTTGATCAGCCACCTCGCTTAAATGAAGACTTTTTAGCGGCTTTTGGTTTTCCTAATAATGGTGTAATCGATGAAGGTGTGATACAGCCACGAATTGGTTTTAACTATGATATGTCCGATGAGCGTTACATGCAATTACGTGGTGGTGTCGGCTTATTCTCAGGTGGTACACCGAATGTTTGGTTAACCAACTCTTACACAAACACCGGTGGTGATATTAATGTTTATCGCAACTTTGGTCCAGATGTTATTTTCACGCCGGATCCTGATAATCAGCCTATTTTTGCAGGCTCTTCGACCCAGGATGTGGATGTCTTAGATCCTAATTTCAAAGCACCCACCAAATTGAAATCCAATATCGCTGTTGATGTTGAATTACCATGGTATGGTTTGATTGCTTCGGCTGAATTGGAATACATTAAAGACCGTGATGCGGTTCATTTCCAACATTTGAATTTGGGTGATCCAACCGGTACCTTGCCTGATGGCCGTTTGTCTTATTTACGTGATCCGTATGATTTTTCAAACTTACGGAGTGATGCCCGGGCTAATGCCAATCCTGATTTTAATGATGTGTTATATTTGACCAATACTGATAAAGGTGAAACCAAGCGTGCCACCATCAGTTTAGAATTGCCTCAGACTGAACACTGGTATGCCAAAGCGGCTTATACCTATACCGATGCCACTGAAGTCAGCGCCGGTACTTCGTCACGAGCCATTTCAAATTGGAATAACACACCGGCATTTAACCCCAATGAAGTGTTAGAAGCCACATCGGCCTATGAAATTGAGAATTCGTTCCGTTTCTTCCTGAACTACCGCAAAATGTTTTTTGGTGATACTTACACCAACATCGGTTTAGTTTGGGAATCACGTGATGGCGAACCGTTCTCCTACACTTACGGTAATGACATTAACGGTGACGGTATTCGAGACAATGATTTGTTTTATGTACCGATGCCGGGTGAGTATGTGTTAACTGACCCAACCCAAAACGCAGAATTTGAAGAATTCTTACGCTCTTCAGGATTGGATGCTTATCGTGGCCAAGTGGCGCCACGAAATGCCTTTAAAGTATCCCGTGTTAATTTATGGGACCTGAATGTGTCACAAGAATTACCTGCTTGGGGTCCGGTACGTGCCACCTTATTCTTTAACATTAAGAACTTGGGTAACTTATTGGATTCTGATTGGGGTCAAGTTTATACCGCCAGCTTTGATGGTGAAAGTATCGCCAATGTTGAAAATATTGATAATGGTGTTTATGAGCTTGATTTCTTTGGTGCGCCTCGCTTCTTTACCGCAAGAAGCCAATCACAATGGCGTGCCCAATTGGGTTTCCGTTTAGACTGGTAATCCTGGCGTAATAAAGCCAATAAATAGGGTGGTCTTTGGCCACCCTTTTTTGTGTCCAAGTGTGACCAATAATAATTGTGCATTAATTGTCTTTTACGGTTGCAAATGGAAAATTTTATAGTAGAATGGCTCGTCTTGATGATGCGGGGTGGAGCAGTCTGGCAGCTCGTCGGGCTCATAACCCGAAGGTCGTAGGTTCGAATCCTACCCCCGCAACCAATCGAATTTACGATAAAATCAGGCTCCAAGTGGAGCCTTTTTTGTTGCTAAAATCGGCCAACTGACTGTTCAATGAATTGAACATTAAAGTTTGGCTAATCCTTGCATCTGCTGGTTTATCAGCATATATCATCATTTCAGCAGCTGCAATGTGGCGCTGGTGATGACCGTCTATAAAGTCTAAATTCGGCTTAAAATCACCAAAAACTAATCATGCGCTGAGTATTGGTTATTGATTTATATTGGCTTTGGCCATTAAAAACTATGAAACAAAAACAATTGACAACAATTATTCAACCGGTCATTACAGACCTGGGTTTTGACTTATGGGGTATTGAATACATGCCGCAGAAGTCAGGTGCTTTGGTGCGCATTTATATTGACCACGAACAGGGTATAACGGTCGATAATTGTGCAGACTGTAGCCGTGAAATATCGGCGGTACTTGAAGTTGAAGACCCCATAAAAAGTGCTTATGTGTTAGAGGTGTCTTCGCCTGGTCTGGATCGGGTGTTGTTTGATGAAAAGCAATTTAGTTTATATATCGGGGAACAAGCCAAGGTGAAATTAACCCAGCCGGTGAATGGTTCACGTAAAATAACAGGCACCATCAAATCAGTCATTGATGATGAAATCACTTTGGTGAATGAAACCGATGAATACACGTTTATCATAAATAATGTGATGAAAGCACGCTTACAACCGCAGTATGACGGAGTACAAAAATGAGCAAAGAAATATTATATGTAGTCGATAGCGTTTCCAATGAAAAGGATGTCGATCGGGGTGTTATTTTTGGTGCCTTGGAAGCGGCATTGGCGATGGCAACCCGGAAGGATCATGATGAAGACATTGATGTGCGTGTGGCCATTAATCGTGACACCGGTGAATATGAAAGTTTCCGGGTATGGACTGTTGTTGAGGACGAAGATTTGGAAGAACCTGCACGGCAAATTACTTTGGAAGAGGCCCATAAAACGGACCCTGAATTAGCCATTGGTGATACCATAGAGGAACAATTGGAGTCGGTTTCATTTGGCCGGATTTCAGCCCAAACAGCCAAGCAGGTTATCATACAAAAGGTCAGAGAAGCTGAACGTGCCAAAGTTGTTGAAACCTATGAAGATCGCATTGGTGAAGTGCTGTCAGGAATTGTACGGCGAGTGGAACGCGGTCATGTGTTTATAGATGTTGGTGGTGGCGTTGAGGCCATTGTGCCGCGTGAACATGCCATTCCGCGGGAGAACATTAAAAACGGTGATCGCCTCAAAGGCTTATTGATTGAGGTTAATACCCTTAATCGCGGACCGATTTTAACCTTGTCACGCCGTGACCCAAACTTCATGATGGAATTGTTTAAGATTGAAGTGCCTGAGATTTCGCAAGGATTTTTAGAGATTAAAGGGGCCGCCAGAGATCCGGGGCAACGTGCTAAAATTGCGGTATTTTCCCATGATAAAAAACTCGACCCCATCGGTGCCTGCGTGGGAATGCGCGGTTCACGGGTGATGTCGGTGGCCAATGAATTGGGCGGTGAGCGGATTGATATTGTTCTGTGGGATGAAAATCCGGCACAATTTATTATCAATGCCATGGCACCGGCTGAAATTGAATCCATTGTTGTGGACGAAGAAAAAAACACCATAGATGTGGCGGTTGATGAAAGCCAATTGTCTCAAGCCATTGGCCGTGGAGGCCAGAATGTCCGTCTGGCCAGTGAACTCACCGGCTGG
>QQUO01000208.1 GCA_008501575.1 Pseudomonadota bacterium | reverse complement strand
TCCTGAGGGCTGTTGTAATATACAACTTCAAACCGTTTTGTCATGCGCGCATTCTACCAAAAGAGGGGAGCGAGGTATATTTATAACTAAGAACGAATGTGATGGAGCTGCGCATAGACTTGGCTTTTTTAATAAAAATTTACGCGGTGGTGGTTCTTAAGTTGACTTTTTAGCGGATAATCAGCCCAAATGAGCTCAATTGGCTGCGAGTTATTATTGGGTATGGCATGAGCATATTTACGAATAAAAAAAGCCCCGAATATAAAAACGGGGCTTTCAGAAAATTTAATGTACTTTTTAAAACATTTCTTTGGGCAATTCTTGTTGTTGATAACCTTCAGGCACAACCATAAGCGAGGCATCGATTTTACCCTTTTTCACATCCATTAAAATGCCGGTTTGTTGGCTGTCTTTAAAATAAACCGGCAACACCTGACCAATGGCAGAAAAATTCATACTGTTGTCCTGACCAAATTGTGAAGCCATTTTTTCTGCAATTTTCATGAATTTGGCAATCACCGCATACTCAGCCGGCGCCACATCCAGTTTGCCATATTCTGCAACACAAAAATCACCGCTGCTTTTACCGTCAACGGTTTTAACCACCACATCACAGTGATAACCATTGAATTCCTTACTGTCTCCATTTTTTTCATAAATTGGTGCTGCGTTTTGCTTTGCCATTTGACCTTTAATCATGGATTCCATCATACCGCGCATTTGTTCACGTTGCGCTTCAGGAATGTTGGCCATTTGTTTTTCAATCATACGATCCATCATGGCCGATACATCGGATAAAGCCTCAATTTCTTTCTCACCAAATACCATAAAACTTTTATCATCATGATTAACCACAACAAACTCAGTTTTATTGCCATTAAATATGACTGCTGTCTTGGTATCAGCATGAGAAGTAATCTTTACTGCATCTGCAGTGAGTAACATACGGGTGGTTTCCTGACCACTGTTATCTCCATACACCAATGTCGTGTCAGCCACGGCTGCACCAAATAATAAAGTACCAGCCCCTAAAATTGTTAGTAATTGCGTTTTCATGCGCATTGTTATTCCTCAATAATTGTTATGAACGGCCTTATTGTACTCACAAGTCTTTAATCTCGTGTTAATATTTCGCCTTATTTTATGTGAACATTGCCACATTTTGTGACTAAACGAAGCGGACAATTTAAATTTTGGTTTATACGCGGCCTGTTATTTTTAACCGGTATGATACTTGGTTTGATTGTGCCTTGGTATGCCTATATCAACCATGTTACCACCACCATTGCCCATGATCGATTTGAAATACCATCGGTCATCTACGCCCGTGCTCTGGAGCTTTATTCCAACCGTAAGCTCAGTGCCGCAGCACTCAATTTTGAATTGGATTTATTGGGTTATCAACCAGTTAATGGCTCGCCGGGTATAGGCCAATACCATCAGCAAGCTAACCATTATGAAATCCATACAAAAGGTTTTCATTTTTCCGACGGTCAGGACCACGCCACCCGCATCAAATTGACGCTTAACAATAACCGAATTACCACCATCAGCCCGAACCTGGCACGGTTAGAACCGAAAGTTATTGGCCGCTTTTATAACCAGGATTTTGAAAATCGCCGACCAATTGTATTGAACGAGATTCCTGATTCTATGGTGATGGGTCTACAAGCGGTGGAAGACCGAGATTTTAAACATCACCATGGTGTCTCCTGGTCAGGCATTGCCCGTGCAGCGGTTAAAAACCTGATGGCCGGGGGCATTGTGCAAGGCGGCAGCACCCTTACCCAACAGTTAGTTAAAAATAAACTACATTACAGTGAACAAACACTGTTACGTAAACTGCATGAATTACTGGCCGCCACCTTGCTGGAAACCAAACTCAGCAAACAAGAAATCTTAGCCCTGTACTTTAATGAAATATACTGGGGCCAAAACGGTCGTATCGCCATACATGGCGTGGTTGAAGCCGCCCAGTTTTATTTTGCCAAGAATGTACAGCAGCTCAATATTGCTGAACAAGCCACCTTAATCGGACTGATTAAAGGCCCCTCATGGTACAACCCCTACAAACACCCAAAACGTGCACTGACACGGCGTAATGTGGTGCTGAACAGTTGGTTAGAAACCGGTGTTATTGACGACACAACCCATCAAACCGCTAAAAACACACCCTTGAAACTCTCGCAAAGCCGTCAAATCAAAGGCGATTATGACAATTACATCGATGTGGTCAAACGCCAAATTCGTGCCCGGTTTTCAAGCGCGGAACTGAAACAAAAGGGCTTAAGAATTTTCACCCACCTGGATCCCTACATTCAATACCGCACCAGTCAAACTGCTCAAAAAACTGACCAATGGTTATCAGATCAAGTGGAAACAGCCATTGTCGTTAGTCACAGCCAATCAGGCGGCCTATTGGCACTCACCGGCTCAAAAAGTCCACAATCACACTTTAACCGTGCGTTATTGGCCAAACGCCAAATTGGATCGTTAATTAAACCTTTTATTTATTTGGCGGCTTTAGAAACTGTGCCAGGATTTGATTTAAACACCGAATTACACGATGGTCCCATCAGCATCAAAACACCTCAAGGTCCCTGGCAACCGAAAAACTGGGATAATAAAGGCCTCGGTATCATCACCGCCAGACAAGCCCTGGTGCAATCACGCAATCAGGCCACTGTTGATTTAGGTGTTAAAATTGGTTTAGATAACTTGCTTAAATTCTTAAATAAACTCGGTCTAAATATCCGTCATAACGCCCACCCCGCGTTATTCTTAGGTGCCCTTGAATTAACGCCTTTTGAAGTTCAACATTTGTTCAGCCTGTTCGCCTCACGCGGTAACACCAGCCAAATTAATGCCATTATCAGTGTCACCGACCAAGATAACAGAACCCTGTCACGCGCCGTCCAACCGCGCAAACAAAACATCAATATTGCTCACATTGACGCCATTAACACAGCCCTTAACGCCATCACCACCACCGGTACCGCGCACCGATTAACCACCACTTTTCACTTACCCAAACCCTTGTTTGGCAAAACCGGCACCACCAACAATGGTCGCGACAGCTGGTTTTCAGGCTTTAATCAAGATTACCTGATGACCGTATGGATTGGCCGCGACGACAATAAACCCACCCCCTACACCGGTAGCAACGGCGCCCTTATCCTCTGGGCCAACCTGTTTAAAAATCTGTAGAGACCTTTGTATTAATTAACAAATTTCGTCATGCTCATGACGCCATAAGGTCTGGCTTTTGACAGCAACAACTTCAGACTTGATTAAACCCTAATCCGCGACGCCTTCGGGCTTGACCCGTAGGCCCATGTTAAATAAATGATATTTAGCTGGCTTACTGTTATTTTCTCTAACTGATATAATCGCTATAAGAAATTTCAGTTATATCAATGAAAAATCCAGCAACTTACATCTTAGCTTCAAAACAAAACGGCACATTGTATATTGGCTCAACAGATAACCTAAAGAAAAGGGTTTATCAGCACAAGAATGAGCTATTGTCTGGGTTCACACAAAAATACAGTGTAAAGAAACTGGTCTACTTTGAGCAATATGACCTGATGACAGATGCCGCATTACGTGAAAAACAACATAAAAAATGGAAACGGCAGTGGGAGATTGATCTTATTGAAAAGGATAACCCAAACTGGGATGATTTATGGGATTTAGTCATTCAATAAAATTTTTGAAAAGCTTCGCTTTTGTTCACGTAGTGAACTGGGTCTCCGGGTCGGTGCCCGAAGACGTCGCCTGCAAGGATGCGGAAGTGGCAGCCAAAGTATCGACTGAGCTTTCCCCAACGCGACACCTTCGGGCTTGACCCGGAGGCCCATGATAAATAAAAAATATAAACCCCAAGCCATAACAAATTTCCCGATAATTCGTTAAACTACCGTCTTACCGTTATCACAGCCACCATGAACAAACTATTAAAAGTCACCGGCCTTATTATCGCAGTTTTATTGCTCAGTCATTGTAGCCAAAGACAAGACAGCACCAAAACCGAAGGCCAGGACACCAGCCAGCAAGCCCGTATTACCAGTCAAAACCAAGCCCCGGATTCCGTGCGACCTTTGCTACAACAAGCCGACCACGCCTTGAGCGAAGGTCAAACCACCGATGCCATTAATCATTTACAACGGGCCTTACAAATCAGTCCGGCCACCACTGAGATCCAACAAAGACTGGCCGAAGCTTATCTCGCCGATGGGCGCTACCGTCAAGCCGCTTATTGGGCTGACATTGTGGTTAACACAGGCCCCAAATCCGAACCCTTGTGTAGCCAGTCCCGACAAACCCTGGCTCTGGCCGCTGAAGCCATGGGTGATATCCAAACCCAAAGTAAAGCCCTCAGCGCACTGAATGACTGTCACACGCCCTGATATGGATATACAACAGGTATTGGGCAAAGATGGCCTGCTGGATCAAGCCATGGACGGTTTTCAGGCTCGCCAAACCCAGCTTGATTTGGCCCAGACCATCGCCGATGTGATTGTAAACAAAGAAACCCTGATTGCCGAAGCCGGTACCGGTACCGGAAAAACGTTTGCCTATTTGGTGCCTGCCTTGCTATCTGGTAAAAAAACCATTATCTCAACCGGTACTAAAAACCTACAAGACCAACTCTTTAATAAAGATTTGCCCTTTTTGTTGTCACAATTAAAGTTCACCAAAAACCCCTCAATTCGATTGCTCAAAGGCCGTAATAACTACCTGTGTCGATACCGTTATCAGAAATCTCTGCACAATGCGGTTTCTCGCTATCCCGCCAATAAAGCCCTGTATCGCTTACTGCCATCATGGACAGAAACCACCGATTCCGGTGACTTGGTGGAACTCAGCGAGGAGCTCAATAACAGTATCGTTCAAAGAGAAATTACCTCCACCGCCGAAAACTGTCTCGGTAAAGACTGTGATTTTTACAATGATTGCTTTGTTTATCGTGCCCGTAACCGCGCCATGAATGCCGATATTTTAGTGATTAATCACCATTTACTGTTGGCGGATATGGCCTTAAAAGAAGAGGGCTTTGGTGAGCTGTTGCCCAATGCCGAAGTGATTATTATCGACGAATCCCATCAATTATCAGGAATTGCTGAACGATTTTTTAGCCAGAACATCACCAGCCGGCAATGCAAAGAACTTTTGGTCGATATAAAAACCGCTGTTGGTGAAGTCCCGGGCGGCTTTCATGCCATACAGGACACTTTTTTTGATTTCGACATCAGCCTAAAAAAAACCCAAAGCACATTGGTGTCACTCGATAACCGCCGTTCCATGGAGGAGTTGCTCGAAAACGAAGACATCAACAACGAACTCATACTGCTGGTTCAAAACGGCCGCGATTTGAGCAATGCCCTGGAACCCATGGTGGCTGCCGATAAAACGATTGAACAAGCTTATTTACGATTAAATGCCTTATT